>JAIDJD010000070.1:0-3315 GCA_029052375.1 Duncaniella sp.
ACCTTCTCGAACTTTTCTACCGCTTCCTTCATCTGCTGGTCAGACAAAACGGGAGTTAAAATGAAAACGGTTTCGTACTTATTCATTTTAGGTGAATTATTGAGATTGTAGATTGGCGGGTTGTTGACGTGCCCGGACGGGCAACGGCAATTCCGGGTGCAAAATTACAACATTTCCGCCACTTGGCCAAATATTTCCCTATTATTTTTTTGGAAGGACGTAGCCCGAGAGGGGGCACGAGGCGGGGAGGTTGTCGACGATGACGGAGGCGTTGTGTCGCGCGCCGCTGAGCGACGAGTGGCTGTGGTCGCGGCAGAAGTAGGGGGCGACGGCCTCGCGTCCCATCTCCATGTAGAGGTTGCCGCTGAGGGTGTTGAGGTCTACAAAGCAGACGCCCTCGGCCTCGGCGGCCTCGCGGGCCCAGAGGCCGAAAGACTTGGCACAGCTCTCGATGGTGTCGCCCTGCCACTTGTTGCGCGGCGTGTGGCTCAGCACGATGGGGGTGGCGCCCTTCTCGAGGGCGTCGCCTATGAATCGGCGCAGATACCAGCCGTAGCTGTAGATGACCTGGTAGCGCGAGGTGGCCTCCATCAGGTAGACCTTGCTCTCGTCCGACGAGCCGTGGAGCTCGCCGCGCGCCTTGCCGACGTTGATGTCGCCGCCGTCGTTGTGGCCGAACTGCATTATGACGAAGTCGCCCGGGCGCAGGTTGCGGTAGACCTCGTCCCAGCGTCCCTCGTCAAAGAAGGTGCGGGCCGAGCGTCCGGCCATGGCCTTGTTGAAGACGTCGATGCGGGCTGTGTCGAGGCGTTCGGCTATTACACTCCCCCACCCCCACATTCCGTCGGGGTCCGAGTCGGTGTTCTTGACGGTGCTGTCGCCGATGATGAAGAGGGCAGGCTTGTCCGAGCGCTCCATCAGGGCGGGCTCGGGCAGGAGCCACTCGGCCAGGGGATGTCCGGCCTCGCGGAGACCCTGGGCGGCCGAGAGGGCGTTCTCCCTGGCGCCCATGGCGGAGGTGTGGATGCGGTCGAGGTAGAACATCGAGGCCATCTTGCGACGCCCGAAGCGCTCGTATTTGGACGCGGTGATGTCGTTGAGGTCTATGAAGGGGACATTCTGCTCCTCGGCTATCTGTCTGGCCCAGAGGCCGAAGGTCTTGTCTACGCGGGCCACTCTTGTGGTGTCGGCCTCGTCCCATGCCAGGCGCGGGGTGAGCGAGAAGAGTATGGGGTTGCCGCCCATGGCGCGGACGTCGGCTATGTAGCGGCGCATATACTCGCCGTAGCTGTAGACGGTGTCGCGGACGCCGGTCTCCTGGATGGTGACGACGAGCGAGTCCCTGCCTATGCCGGGTATCGAGGCGCGGGCACGGCCCGAGTCGTAGGGGCCGTTGTCGTTGTGGCCCAGCTCGATGATGACGTAGTCGCCGGGACGCACGCCCTTGACCACGTCGCGCCAGAGCTTGTTGTAGAATGTGCGCGAGCTCATGCCGCCGAGGGCGTGGTTCTCTACGGTAATCTTAGACTGGTCGAAGAGCTCGGGCATATAGTAGCCCCAGCCCCACTGGCCGTTAGAGCCGTTGCCCTTGGTGCCTGTGCGCATGGTGGAGTTGCCCACGAGAAAGAGCACGGGATTGTCGCCACGGCGGGTAGAGCCGGCCACGGGGCGGGCCATGCGCGCGGCGTTGATGCTGTCGGGGGTGTTGTCTACGACGCCGTTGATGTCGGCCATCGGCGCGGGCGTCTGCCTGGCAGCCGCGGGAAGCACGGCGAGGGCGCCCATAAGGAGGATAGAACGGATGATGCGGTTCATGGTATAGTGATGGTGAGGTGTTTGTTCTGTCTATGAGACTTGGCGCGGAGCCGATGGTTTAACCCTCGTCACACTCACAGCGGACGCGGTGGCGCGAGGAGTGACACTCGGTGAGCCTGCGGTCTATTATAAGGTGGCGGTTGGCCATCCCCGCTATGGTGGACATCTCGTGCGAGACAAGGAGGATGGTGGTGCGGTGCGAGAGCTCCTCGACCAGCGAGTAGATGCGCTGTTCAAACTGCTTGTCGACATAGCTCAGAGGCTCGTCGAGCACGAGCAGCCGGGGCGAGGATATGAGGGCACGGCCCAGGAGGGCGCGCTGGAGCTGTCCGCCCGAGAGGACTCCGATGCTCTTTGAGGCGTGGTCTGACAGCCCCACCGCAGCGAGGGTCTCGGCCGTGAGCCTCTGCTCTTCGGCGCGGGCGAGGCCCGAGCCTGTGAGGCCCGAGCGGACCACCTCGCTGACCGTTATGGGAAAGCGCGAGTCTATCATGTTCTTCTGCGGCAGGTAGCCCGTCGGCACCTTGCCGCAAGGGTATGCGACTGTGCCCTCCGAGGGCTTGAGCAGGCCGAGGATTATGCGCAGCAGCGAGGTCTTGCCGCCGCCGTTGGGCCCGGTGATGGCCGCGAAGTCGCCGCGACGTATGTCGAAGTTGATATCGTCGAGAATCACGCGGCTGTCGCGGCGGAGCGATATGCCGCGCAGGGATATCAGAATCTCTTTTGGCTCCATCTCTGCGGCTGTCAGCTTGCGGCGAGGGCGTCCACTATCCTGTCCATCTCGGCGGCCCAGTCGTAAGACATGGGGTTGATGAGCACCTCGCGGGCGCCTATCTCGGCATTGAGCGAGGCCACCTGGCGGGTGTCGAGGTCTTTCTGGCTGAAGAACACCCGGGGATTGTGGCTCCTGGCGTTCTCCACGGCCTCGCGCAGGCCTGTGGCCGACATATCCTTGCCCTCGGCTCCGCCGGTCACCACCTGTTCGAGGCCATAGTCTCTGGCAAAGTAGCTGAGCGAGGGATGCCAGACAATGAAGGCCTTGCCGGCCTCGGGAGCGAGGCGGAGGGCATAGGCGCGGTCGAGCGAGTCGAGACGGGCGTCAAACCTCTCGTAGTTGCGTGTGTACAAGCCCTTGCCCTCAGGGTCTATCTCGACCAGGGCGTCGAGCATATTGCGCGCCATGATGCGGGCGTTCTTGACCGATGTCCACGTGTGGGGGTCTACGGCCAGCTCGTCGTCGACGGCATCCACGGCGCCGCGGGGATGATGGTGGGCATGGGTGCCGCGCACGGGGTCGATGCCGCGCGATGTGTCGAAGATGGGGAGGTCAGGGTTGGAGTCGTGTATCTTGTCTATGAGCGCGGCCTCGAAGCCCACATTGCCCACGCGGAAGAAGGCCTCGGACTTCTGGATATTCATCATGTGGGTCATCGAAGGGTCGTATGTCTCGGGGTTGGCGCCGTTGGCCAGCAGGCCTCGCACCTGAAGGCGGTCGCCCAC
>JAIDJD010000070.1:3325-5823 GCA_029052375.1 Duncaniella sp.
AATCTGTTCGAGCATATACTTCTGGGGCTCGATGCTGACGGTGACAATCTTCTTGTCAACGGCGCCTTCGCCGCAGGCTATCAGCGCCATAAGGGCTCCGGCCATGAGGATGGCAAAGAGCGTGAATATATTTCTTGGATATTGGAAACGCATAAAGCAGGTCTTGGTTTATGTCCGCCCGCGGGATTGCCGATGGGTGGCGGGACGGAATATTTTTGCAAATATACGCATTTTTTAGCAAATATCCTTATTTTTTTGGCATTGTTAACACCATTCCACACCGCTCGCAGTCAAAATCGACCCTCATCCTGATGTTTCCGCTCTCGAGAAAGAGAGGCGTCGGCCACTCCGAGCCCGCCGGGGTCCTGAGACAGCGCCCCAGCTCGCGGCGGATGCAATAGCGTGTGTTCATCACGTTGACCTCTCCGTCGGGACGCGACACCTCGACAGCCGTGTCTACCGTCTCGGCGCCGTGGTCTGTGTAGAGCTGACGCGCCAGGCCGTTGGCCACATTGTCGTGGATGGTTATTCTCGGGCCCATGGGGAGAGGCTCGGTGAAAGTCTCGGGACGGCGGCGCCGATAGGTATATGAGGCTCTGGAGGCCCGGCCGAGCAGAGCGACAGCCTCGCGGCGCAGAGAGGCGAGGGCCGATGCGGGGATAAAGCGCTCGCCCGCGAGGTCGATTATCTCGCCCGGGGTATAGATGGTGTCGCCGAGCTTGGAGAGGATGGCCCGGCGCGGCCCGGCCTGGGGCGTCACAGCCTCGGAGGCCGGGGAGGCCAGAGCGGCAACAGCCTCGGCCCTTGCTCCGCGCTCGTCGGTGAGCTCGAGCGAGACACGGTCTCCGCCCGGCAAGAGCCTCAGCACCATGTCGAGCCTCATCGTGCGTCGGCACTTGGCCGAGGCCATGGCGTCGTCCCACTCCTTGTCCTTGTTGCGGTAGAGCGGCGTCCCGGCCGCGATGCGCTGCGGCGAGGCGGGGAAGAGGCGTCCGCCGCTGACGCGGTTGAGGCGGAATCCGCAAAACTGTCCGCGGGCGTCGAAGTATCCGAGGCCGTCGCCGTTGGCCAGGCTGGCCGTCAGGCGCGCATCTATCCCGCGGTCTGTGCAGGATATCACAGTCCCCACCTTCTCGCCCATCGCCTTTGGGGTATGGATAGACGCAATGCCGCCCTTGGGCGCATGGCCCGAGAGAAAGTAGGGTGTGAACCCGCGGTTGAAGGCCTTGGCCGGGTCCGGCTCGAAGGAGCATACAGAGCGTCCCGCCGAGGCGCGCGAATACCGCCCGCCCCCCTCGGCCACGACGCGGTCGAGGATGCGCGAGTAGTGGGCCACGGCGTTGACCACATAGTCTGCCTCCTTGAGGCGGCCTTCTATCTTGAACGAGCAGACACCGGCGCCCGCCATATCGGCTATGGCGTCGGAGCGGTTGAGGTCTCGAAGCGACAGCAGGTGCTTGCCGCGCACGAGGATGTTGCCCCCGGCGTCCACAAGGTCGAAGGGGAGGCGGCATATCTGGGCACACTCGCCGCGGTTGGCGCTGCGCCCTCCGGCCATGGCCGAGGCGCGGCAGTCTCCGCTGTAGCTGACACAGAGAGCGCCGTGGACAAAGGCCTCTATCTCAACCTCCGGACAAGCCTCATGGATGGCCCTCAGCTCGCCGAGCGAGAGCTCGCGGGCAGGCACGATGCGGGAGAAGCCGAGCGAATAGAGCCAGCGCGCCTTCTCGGGCGTGCGGATGTCACACTGGGTGGAGGCGTGGAGGTCTATCGGCGGCAGGTCTGCCCTGAGCAGGCCCAGGTCCTGGACAATGAGAGCGTCAACCCCGGCGCGGTAGAGGCCCCACGCGAGACGCTCTACGGAGGCTATCTCACTGTCGTAGACTATGGTGTTGACCGTGGCGTAGACCTTGACGCCGTAGGGTTGCGCGGCCTCGGCCACACGGGCTATATCCTCTATGGAGTTGGCCGCGGCGCGGCGCGCTCCGTGGCTCTCAGGACCTATATATATGGCGTCTGCTCCGGCCTGGATAGCACGGATGGCTATGTCGGCGTTGCGGGCAGGCGCAAGGAGTTCGAGTTGCATTGTTAACGTTAGTTAATAATAATATTTACGTCAAAAAGCACATACTTATTGTATGGGGGTGTTCAAATATATTGTTAAATTTGCCGAAACACAATCATCAACCGAAAAAAACACGGATATGGACAACTTCAGTTTCTACACACCAACACGATATAAATTCGGCCGCGGCACCGAGAATCTTGTCGGCGAGATGTCAGCCTCGCAGGGCTGGGAGACAGTCATGATAGTCTATGGCGGAGGGTCTGCCATCCGCTCGGGACTGCTTGAGCGGGTATGCAAGTCGCTGACCAGGGCCGGAGTGAAGTTCGTGACCTTCGGGGGCATCCTCCCCAACCCCACAGACGGCCCCGTCCGCGAGGCCATAGACACAGTCTCATATACACATCTGCCGCTGCCGACGCTCTTACGCGTG
>JAIDJD010000071.1 GCA_029052375.1 Duncaniella sp.
TGAGTATCGGGCTGAACGAGTAGGTGACGCCTATGTTGAGTGTCCCGGCGAGCATCTTCTGCAGGTCATGCATACGGTCTGTGCAGGCCGTTGCGTCGCGGACGGTCTGGAGGGCCAGCGGGAGCAGTTCGCTTCCGGCCTCGGTCAGATACATGGCATGGCTGTTGCGCTCGAAGAGCTTCACGTCGAGTTCGTCCTCAAGCTGTCTTATCTGTTGCGAGAGTGTGCTCTGGGCTATGTTGAGCGCTCGCGAAGCCTCGGAGAAGTTGAGGGTCTCCGCCGTCTTGACAAAGTATCTGAGCTGTCGTAATTCCATATCGGCAAAGGTACTGATTTTTTTCGGCAATCAGGCGCGTGTGGCCTGAAAAGAGAGCTTGTTGAGGACGAAGACGGGTATATTGGCCCCGATTACCATCCCGGCGATGATGAAAGTGCAGGTGAACCCGTTGTAGGCAAGCAGGTAGAGGTAGTGGTTGAACACCGCCTCTCCGGTGTAGACCAGGCAGGCTACAAGAGCCTCCACCGTGCGGTAGGCATAGATGCCCGGAATCATGGGGAGAAGGGCGGGAAAGAAGCAGACCTCGGCCGGACAGTGTATCTTGCGGGCAAACACCACGCCCAGCAGCCCTATGACAAATGCCGCGGCAGTGCTTCCGGCGATGATGTGTATCCCGAGAAGGTGAGGGGAGATGAGGATATACCTCAGGGCGTGGCCGAGCGCCGCGAGAAGTCCACACCATAGATAGGCGCGTCTGGGAGTGTTGCTGATGCTTGAAAAGCCGATGGCGGCCACAGCGGCGAGCAGGCCGTCCTTAAGTATTTCGAGTATTACAGGATACATGATCAAAACCATTTGAGACCGAGGATGCACAGGCCGGAGGCAAGCCCGGCCGAAAGACAGCAGGTGAGAATCAGGGCGTCGAGGAAACGGCTCATGGCACATAGATAGTGACGCCCGATGATGTCGCTCACCGAGTTGATATAGGGGACGCCGGGGATAAGGTAGAGCACGCTTGTGCCCACGGCAATCTCAGGCGTGGCTCCGAGGCCGAAGATATAACCTGCGGCGCTGAATGTGGCGGAGAAGAATGCGGCGCAGAGACACGTGAGCCTGGCGTCTCTGCCGGCCGAGAGCATTATCTGTTTGAGCCTGAAGCCTAAGGCAGTGGCTATCATCACCAAGGCCATCGCCATAATGTCGCCGCCGAATATGGCACAGAAGGCGGCATTGGCGGCAGAGGTCAGCCCGAGCACTTCCCAGCGGTTGGTGGGAGGTGTGCCGGCTATCTCGGCAAACCTGCGCCTCATCTCTTCAAAGCTGATTTTGGAGTCGGCCAGATCCCAGCTGAGGCGGCTCAGGCGCGTGTTGATGTCAAAGTTGATGCCCGTGTGTGTCATCTTGCGCACAATCACCGTGCCGTCGCCCAGAATCACGTGGACGTGCCTCGGCATTATCTCTACCGTCGCGTCGATGCCGAGTGCCGCGGAGATGCGTGCGACGTTCTTCTCAGTGCGGATGCAGGTTGCGCCGCAACCCCACAGGAGAGATGCATAGTCGGCGATGAAAGTGCCGTATTCCTCAGAAGTCATCGTCGTCCTCCTCGTCTCCAGGCACGAAAAATATCTCGCGCTCTTTGCCTATCTCTATCAGGTGGCTGTGGCGGGCCTTGCGGTTAGGATGGGAGAAATACCATACCAGACACCTTGTAATGAAAATGCAGAGGAGGATTCCCACTATCGCACACCAGCGTATCATCTGTTCGTTCATGATTGTTGCGTTTTTTTTGATTTCGGCCGCAAAATTACAAACGCTCGTGCCTGAATTTTCAGAATGGCTGAGGAATGTTGCGATAGCGTCTATAGGCAAAAACGATTCCCGCAGTTGGGGCGTGCCCGGTTTGCTCGGTACATTAAGCCAGCAGTAATTATTTCAGGCTTTTGTTATGGATATTGGAGAGAACAGCGTAATTTTGCACTCAAAAAAAGCATGAGCTGGATATATCTGATAATCGCTGGTTTTATGGAGGTCGGGTTCACATTTTGTCTCGGCAAGACCAAGAGTGCCGTCGGTGCAGAGCAGTATTGGTGGTGGGGCGGATTTCTTGCCGCTCTGACCCTCAGTATGTATCTTATGGCCAAGGCCTCAAAGACATTGCCTATAGGCACAGTCTACCCTGTGTGGACGGGCATCGGTGCTGTCGGTGCTGTCATTGTCGGCATTCTGTTTTTCCATGAGCCGACCAATTTCTGGCGGCTTTTTTTCATCACCACGCTCATCATCTCTATAATAGGACTTAAAATAATGTGACCGATATGGAACGTGAAATGAGACGCTTCAGACAACAGTTGCCTGTGGAGGACGCAACGGCAATCCTTAGGACAGCCACCAATGGAGTGCTTTCGCTTGCAGATGCAGACGGACAGCCATACGGGGTGCCCCTCAGCTTTGTGATGGACTCAGGCTGCAAACATATTTATTTCCACAGTGCGGCGTCAGGGCGCAAGATGGACTGTATAGGCTGTGAAACGCGTTGCTCGTTTTGCGTTGTGGCCCAAGACCGAGTTGTCCCCGAGGAGTTTACCACCTATTACCGCAGCGTGATGGTGCAGGGTAGGATTTCTGTCGCAAGGGACACGGATGAGATTCTCTATGGGTTGCGTCTGCTTGGCGCTAAATACTCGCCGGGAATCGACCCTGAGGCCGAGATAGCGAGATTTCTCGGCCATGTGGCAGTATTGAGGCTTGACATCGAGAGCATCACCGGCAAGGAAGCCAAAGAGCTGATGGCGGAAAGGAACAGGAAGGGATGATAGAGATAAGGGAGGGCCGTGAGACAGACCTCGGCGCTATAATGGACTGCTATGAAAAGGCCAGGCAATATATGAGACTTACAGGCAATATGACGCAGTGGGCCAACGGCTATCCGTCTAGCGAGACTGTGCTGAAGGATATCGCCGGCAGAAACAGCTATGTGGCGATTGATGAGGATGGAGAGCTTGTCATGGCCTTCGCCTTCATCAAGGGCGCAGACCCGACTTATGCCTTGATAGAGGATGGCGAGTGGCTGGATGCCGACAGCCTGTACGGGACTATACACCGCCTCGGTTCGACAGGAAAACACCGGGGGATGCTCTCGCTGTGCGTTAGGTTTTGCTGGGAGCAGACAGACAATCTCCGTCTCGACACCCACTCTGACAATCAGACCATGCGTCGGGGAGCCGAAAAACTCGGTTTTGTACGTTGCGGCACTATTTACTGCGACGATGGCACGCCTCGGATTGCCTATCAGCGCATCTCGCGGCCACTCAAGGAGTGATGGCTGAGGATACTTGACGGCCGAGACACAGGCACGGCCTTGCACAAGTGGGTGATATTTGCGATATTTGCGGTCTGTTTTAAAACCATATCAAAATAGCAAGAATGACAAAGGCTCTATTCTTTGATATCGACGGCACGCTGGTCAGCTTCGATACACACCTTATACCGCAGTCTGCTGTAGACGCTCTGACAGAGGCTAAGGCCGGAGGAACAGAGATTTATATCTCGACAGGGCGCCCTTATCCCATAATCAACAATATCGGCGCCATAAGCCATCTTGTCGACGGCTATATAACCACCAACGGCGCGTATTGCTTCATAGGCGAGAGAGAGGTGTCCTGCGGCGCAATCCCTGAAGAGGATGTGGCACGTGTCATAGAGTACTCTCGGACAATGGGCTTCCCCTGCATAGTGGTCGGCGAGAGGATGCTGACAATGTTCAACACTGCATCCGATCCTGAGGCGGTGGCCCATGTGGCACGTATGCTTGATGTCCCCGGCATCGAGAAGGAATATCCTCTTGAGGCATTGTCGGGACAGAGGATATTGCAGCTGACGCCATTCATATCCGAGGCCCAGGAGCGCGAGATAATGGAGACCGTTGCCGGAGTGGAGTCGGGGAGGTGGTGCCCGGAATTTGCCGATTTCACGGCCAAGGGTATCAGCAAGGCCAAGGGACTGGCGGATATCGCTTCTTGTCGAGGCTTTGACATTAGCGAGACCATGGCGTTCGGCGACGGAGGCAACGACCTTTCCATCATACGGGCCGCAGGCATCGGTGTGGCTATGGGCAACGCCAATCCGGAACTAAAGGAGGTCGCGGACTATATAACCGCCTCGGTGGACGACGACGGCGTGAGCAAGGCCCTGCGTCATTTCGGGGTGATATCCTGAGCGGAGCGGGCGTGACGGGTTCAGTCCTCATACAGATAGACCGTTGTGGAGGGTTCGGCGTCTACAGCCTTTTCGCCGTCGCCCTGATGGACTGTCTGTACGAAGATATTCAGGCGGTGTGAGCTGTTCCATAGGTTTATGTCGAGAGTGGGCTCCCAGGCATCTACGCTGAAATCTGTCACATCCCTGACACTCCAGCCGGCTGAGCCGAGATGTTCTGTCGAGGCTATGCTCACACGGCCGCCTCGTTCGGCATCGCGGAATATATAGTGGGCCGCCTTGCCGTCCGAGACGATGCGCGGTCTTGATATCGGTATCATCTTTGTGCCTCCGCCCGAGAGAGTGAATGGTGTGGAGCGGTTTCCGACACAGGTCATGCGCCAAATATCGCCGTCGTGCCACACGAGGCGGTATTGCGGCACCGAGTCGGCCTTTTCCCGCCAGTATGTGGCGATGTATGGACGGCCGTCCGCGTCGGCGGTCATGGATGTCTGGTTGATCAGCTCGGAGTTCTGCCCGACAGGCCAGGCCGTCTCGGCATTGTCGATGGTCATCGGCAGAGTGCAGGGAGAGCCGTCAGAGCGGGTCCATGTCTGCCCTCCGTCGGCCGAACGTGCATAGCAAAGGTCGTGGTTGGTCTCGACCAGCCAGGTCTCCCGCCACACCCACGAGAGATGTATTGTGCCCAAGTTGTCTACAAACAACTGCCAGTAGGCATTGCGCTCGCCCTGGCCGTCTATGATTATGTCGTGGATGCGTGTCCATCTCCTGTCAGAGATGTCGTATCTGTTGAGTATCAGGTTGCCTCTGCCCGATGCTCCTGACCTGTAGGCGAAGAGCAGTCCGCCGTCGGGCATTGTGTAGAACTCCGGATATGTGACATCCTGCTCGTCGCGCGACACCATCGGCTCGAGCGGGCCGAACTCCAGAGCCCCGGGAGACAGTGTGCGGCAGTATCTGAGAGGGTGGCCGTGGTGGTCGAACGACATATGGAGGACCCCTTTGCCGTCGAGGCCGATGCTTATGACGTTGTGGGCGTCCTTGACATTGCCTTTGTACTGTGTCCTGCGTGTCTCCCATCTGTCAGAGCCGAGCTGTCTCTTTCCGACGACAATATATCCCTCTGGGTCGTAGTATGAGATATACTGAACGCTGTCGTTGCTGACCAGCGAGGCGCCGCGGAATACGGCACCGTTGACAGATGTGCGACAATATCCCTCGCCCACCGGGATGAGCGTGTCTGCCCCGGCCGCGAGGTGAGCGATGAGGATGAGGCTAAAAAGAGAAAGGCGTGTCCTTGACATAAATCCTGTAGTTTTTTATGGCGCCGGGGGCGTCTGTCTCCATGCGGGGGAGGATTTCGAATCCGGATATTTCATAATTGCCTCCAAGGTCAATCACGAGGCACTGAGGCATCTTTTCGGCAGGGTCTGAGCTCCAGTATGTGGATTCCTGCAGGTCATAGGCCTTGTCGGCTGTGTGGTTGCCGACAAATTTCTCGCTTGAGACCCATGATGTTTTCCAGTCCTCGCGCGGCAGACGGTTGCCATCATTGTCGAGCAGGTATAGCTCCGGGCGTACTAG
>JAIDJD010000072.1 GCA_029052375.1 Duncaniella sp.
TCAAATCAACTTACGGGATGAGCTGGCACCGGCCGTGCGGGGCGCCTCGAGAACACGTTCCATGCGCGAGGGAGCAGACTCTCCGGCATACTTCACGTCATGCACGAATGCCTTGTCGGCCGATGGGGCGGGGCGGTCTGTCCACACCTTGTCGGTGGGGTCAAATCCGGTGTCGAGGCTGATGCCGGCTTTGGCGAGGGCCTCGGCCAGCGCGGCGGCGTCGTTTATCGAGATGAGCAAGCCGTTGATGCCTACAGCAGAGCCGGCAGGGAGATTGTCAGCGAGCCATTCAGTGTACGATGGTGTCTCGGGCAGGCCGTCCTTCATCAGCTCCACGCCCGTGCCCTCGAGCTGGACTGCGGCCTGGAGGAAGTAGCGTGAGTCTGTCCAGAGCAGGGACTTGTCCATGGTGATGACCATGGTGGCGGCCGAGCCGGTGAATCCGCTCAGGTAGCGGACGATGTGCCAGTGGGCCGATATGTATTCGCTGAGGTGGTCGTCTGTGCGGGGCAGCAGCGCCGCCGCCACTCCGGCCTTGGCCATCTCGGCGCGGTAGGCATTTATGCGGTTTACGATATCATTCATACTGTCTTGCGGTTATTCTGATTAATGAGACAAAGTTACAAATAAAAAAACTTTTGTCCAAGCAAAATCTCCTGTCGGCTCAGTCATTCTCTCCTTCTCCGTCTCCACAGTCTCCGAGTTCTTCGCGCAGGGAAGAGAGCAGGCTTGAGGCATGGCGGTTGATGAGCAGGCCGAGCGCACAGCCTATCACGGCGCCGACGATACACCCTGTGACATACGATATGCCATAGAGATTGCCCATGTAGACCAGCAGGTAGATGATGAGCGGCAGGCCGAGTGTGAGGCCTACCAGGCGCTTGACCACACGCAGGCGTTCGAGCAGGCGCACACTGCGTATGGCGTCGCATACAGACATCGAGCCGAAGTCGAGTCTCTTGGCCCGCCATGCCGAGTAGCCCTGGAAGGCTATAAATCCCAGAAAGTAGCAGTCTACGAGTATTGATAATGTGGGGAGTGCCGAATAAAGCTCGATCGAAATGAGAATGCCGATAAGGCAGACACAGATCATGCGCAGGCAGAGTCTGACATATCTGTCTCTGAGGCTCTCCCTTATCTTGGGGTGAGTGCGGGCGGCCTGTTGAGCCTCGGCCGGCTCGTTTGGTGTTATGTCTGCTGTCTGCCATTGGCGGCGCAGCTTGTCTATATCGAGATCTGTCATAGCTCAGCAGAATTACGGTCAATCAATTTTTGTTTTATCCTTCTCAGTCTTGTCGCCACATTGCCTCTCGAGAGCCCTGACAGCTCTGCTATCTCGTCGTATGGCTTCTCGTCGAGCCACATCAGTATCAGAGCCTTGTCGAGAGGGGATAGCCCCGAAATCAGCTGGTAGAGCCTCCTGAGCTGGCGCATATGGGTGTCATCTCCGGCGTCTCCCTCGATATGCACGGCGTCGTCGAGGGCCACGCGGCCGTCCGAGTGGCGGTGGTTGCGCCGGTGATAGGTGACACAGGTGTTGAGCGCAAGGCGGTAGAGCCACGTCCCTATCCCGGCCTCGGCCCTGAATGTCCCGAGGCCTTGCCAGAGATTGGCGAGGACTTCCTGATACAGGTCGTTGAAGTGCTCGCCGTCAGTGGCATACATATAGCAGATTTTGCACAGCATACGTCTGTGCTCGCTTGTCACGGCGAGAAACTGCTTTTCTTTTTCTGATTTCGGTGTCGGCATCTGACTGGAGTGTAACATACGTTTGACGCGCAAAATTAGCAAAAGTTACGCTTGTATATGAAACTTTTGTTAATTTTGCACGTCATATTGAATAAACCCAAATCTATAAACCGAACGCAGATGGATATACTGCAAGTCAACCACGTCGAGAAGAACTATGCGGGCCACAAAGCCCTCGACGACGTAAGCCTCAGTGTGCCTGAGGGCAAGGTCTACGGGCTTCTCGGTCCCAACGGCGCAGGCAAGACCACACTGATACGCATCATCAATCATATTACGGCCCCGGACGCCGGCGAGGTGCTGTTTGACGGACACAGGCTCACTCAGGCCGACGTCGAGAACATCGGATACCTGCCCGAAGAGCGCGGCCTATACAAGAAAATGAAGGTTGGCGAACAGGCTATCTTCTTTGCGCGTCTCAAAGGCCTCAGCCGTGCCGAGGCATCAAAGAGCCTCCGCGAGTGGTTTGAGAAATTTGACATCACTTCGTGGTGGGACAGGAAGGTGGACGAGCTCTCCAAGGGCATGGCCCAGAAGGTTCAGTTCATAGTCACCGTGCTCCACCGCCCCAAGCTCCTGATTTTCGACGAGCCGTTCTCGGGCTTCGACCCCATCAATGCCAATCTTCTCAAAGAGGAGATACTCAAGCTCTAGGACGAGGGCTCGACCGTGATATTCTCCACCCACAACATGGCCTCGGTAGAGGAGATATGCGACAACATCACCCTCA
>JAIDJD010000073.1 GCA_029052375.1 Duncaniella sp.
TGCCGGGCTTGGGGCCTACCTGTGCGGCGGCGTTGGACTCAAACTTGTTGGAGGTGTTGAAGGTGTGCTCCACAGCTGTGCCGTAGACGGTGGCGAAGCTCTTGAAGAGACGGGCGTCGTTCTTGATGTCAAACGCCGAGTAGGTGTACTCTGTGGGGCGGAAGCGCTGGAAGTCCTTGCCGCCGGTGGTGCAGCCGCGCATCTTGCCGAGCGAGAAGTTGGCGAAGTTGGAGAACTGCGGGTTGAAGAACGCGCCGGGGTTGCGCAGGGTGGTGCGGCCCTTGAACTGGTCGTCCTGGGTGGCGGCCATCAGGATCTCGTCGCTCTTCTCGATGGCACAGTTGACGCCGGTCCAGTCGCCGTAGAGGTTGGTGACGTTGGCCTCGAGCTTGCGGGCGCCGATGGCATAGTTGGCGGCCTCGAGAGCCTCCTTCAGGTAAGCCTCCTTGACGCCGGCGTTCCAGTCGGAGTTGCGCTCCGAGGCGGCGAAGAGGAGAGCCTTGGCCAGGAAGTGGGCGGCTGTGGCCTTGGTCCAGCTGATGCCCTTGCCGTAGGTGTAGTTCTCGCCCTCGAAGAGGCCATAGGCTGTGCGGAGGTCTTCGATGATCTGCTCCCAGCACTGCTGGGGAGTCTTGACCTCGAAGTTGCGCACGACGCCCTCGGCGGGCTTGAGCTGGAGCACACAGCGGCCATACTGGCTTGTGAGCATATAGAAGTTGAAACCGCGGAGCAGGTAGGCCTGTGCGAGACAGAGGTTGCGCACCTTCTCGTCGCCTACCTTGTCGGCCTTGGCGATGATCATGTTGGCGGCGGCGATGCCATAGTAGAGCTCGTCCCAGACGGCGGCTGTCGTGGCGGTGTTGCCGTTGACGGTGACGGTGGTGGGGGCCAGGCGGGGGTCGTAGGTCAGCCACATCTCGTTGGCGGCGTCGGTGCCGATGCCGAACTCGTCGGTGCCGCCCATGGTCTGGTAGTAGCCCTGGTTCTCATAGCCTCCCCACCAGCGCAGGTGGCCGTAGAGAGAGAGGGTGAGGGACTGGATGCCCTCTGCTGTCTCGAAGTATTGGGTCGAATAGTCGGTGGTGAGCTCCTCTTTCAGGAAATCGTCCGAGCATGAAGAGAGACCCGAGCCGAGAAGCGCGGCGAGGACACCGGCCGATATATATTTGTTAAACTTCATTTCTGTTGTAGTTTAAGGTATGGTGTTGTTTAAGGTATCTTGGATTAGAATCCGAGCTCAAGACCGATGACCCAGCTGCGGTTGTAGTAAGAGCTGCCGGTGTCGAGGTCGAAGCCGTTGACAGACTGGTAGATGTCGAAGGGGTTGATGACCTGGCCGTAGACCTTGATGCTGTTGAGAGCCACCTTGGAGAGGCACTTGGAGGGCACGTTGTAGCCTACGGAGATGTTGCGCATACGGATGAAGTTGGCCTTCTTGTAGCCGAGCTGCGAGGCGTAGGTGTCGGCGGTGCCGCTCTGTACGGAGGTGAGGATAGGCTTCTGGTATTCTGCGCCGGTGTTGTCGGGGGTCCAGTAGTCGATCTGGTTGCCGAGGTTGCCGTAGCCGAAGAGATACTGGGGCTGGTGTACCATGTAGTCGAAGCGGCCGTACATCTGGAAGCTGAGCTCGATGCCCTTGTAGTTGAAGATGTTGGTCCAGCCGGCGGTCCATGTGGGACGCTTGTTGCCGAGGATCACGAGGTCGTCATCGTCCATGATATAGTTGCCGTCCACGTCGTGGGGGCGCACCATGCCGGGCTGGAAGTTGTAGCCGT
>JAIDJD010000074.1 GCA_029052375.1 Duncaniella sp.
CGTAGAGCGCGCACAGAACGCATATGACGAGCAGCAGGCCCGCGAGATGCAGCGCAAGATAGCCAAGAACCAGTTCAACTTCAACGACTTCCTGGCTCAGATAAAGCAGATTCAGAAGATGGGCAACCTCAAGGAGCTGGCATCGATGATTCCCGGTGTAGGAAAGGCTCTCAAGGATGTGGAGATAGACGACAACGCCTTCAAGGGCATCGAAGCCATCATATCCTCCATGACAGCCGAAGAACGCGAGAATCCTGAGATAATAAACGGCTCGCGCCGCAAGCGCATTGCTCGCGGTTCGGGTACAGACCTCCAGGAGGTCAACAGGCTGATAAAGCAGTTTGACGACGCCCGAAAGATGATGAAGCAGGTGGCCGGAATGAAAAACCCCATGGCCATGATGCGCAATATGCGCGGCGGCATGAGAGGTATGCGCCGCTGAGAATGATAAAACCAGAATATCTCCAATAATACAAAGAGAAATCCATGACACTTATTGACGGCAAAAAAGTCGCGGACGACATAAAGCGAGAGATAGCGGCCGAAGTAGAGCATATGGTTTCCGAAGGCCTCAGACGCCCCCATCTGGCAGCCATACTTGTCGGACACGACGGCGGATCGGAGACCTATGTGGCCAACAAGGTGAAGGCCTGCGAGGTCTGCGGGTTCAAGTCCACTCTCATCAGATACGAGGATGACGTGACCGAGGAAGAACTCCTCGATGCAATCGCAAGGCTCAACGAAGACCCCGAAGTAGACGGCTTCATAGTCCAGCTCCCTCTCCCCAGGCATATCTCGGAACAGAGGATAATCGAGGCGATTGACTATCGCAAGGATGTGGACGGATTCCACCCTGTCAATGTAGGACGTATGTCCATAGGCCTGCCCTGCTTTGTATCAGCTACACCCTCCGGCATCATGGAGCTGCTTGCAAGATACGAAATTCCAACCAAGGGCGCCAATTGCGTTGTGCTGGGCCGAAGCAATATTGTAGGAAAGCCGGTGGCATCGCTTATGGTGCAGAAGGGTTTTGCCGGCAACGCAACAGTGGCCGGCGTGCATAGAGACGAAGGGAAG
>JAIDJD010000075.1 GCA_029052375.1 Duncaniella sp.
TGCTACTTTCGCTTGTTAAAAGTGTGTCACACACAAAATAATCTCCTCCGTCAACACAGCCCACACCCCTCTCCCGCTCCCCCCGCAATCATGGAAAAGATAAAGGTAAAAATCATAAACGACTCGGACAATGCACTGCCGGCCTACACCACCCCGTCGGCGGCAGGCATGGATGTGAGGGCCTCAATCAAGGAGCCCGTCACCCTCGCCCCCCTCGGACGCACACTCATACCCACCGGCCTGCGCATACAGCTGCCGCAAGGATACGAGTGCCAGATACGCCCTCGCTCGGGCCTCGCTCTGAAACACGGCATCTCGCTGGTCAACACACCGGGCACCGTCGACGCGGACTACAGGGGCGAGATAGGCGTCATACTCATCAACCTCTCCAACGAGCCTTACACCATCACGCCGGGCGAACGCATAGCCCAGATGGTAATCAAGCAATATGTCAAGGCCGAGTGGGAGCAGGTGACAGCCCTGGACGACACCGAGCGCGGAGAGGGCGGCTTCGGACACACAGGGACGGAATGAATGGTGAATTTAAAATTGAGAATGGAGAATTGATAGGGTATTTTTGTCAATTCTAAGCTATCGATTTTTAATTCTCAATTTTCAATTCTAAATTCTAAATTGTCAATTATGAAGAAACTTCTATACCTCATCCTTGCCCTCGCCGCCATCTGCTCGCTGACCGTGCAGGCCAAGAAGGAGCCGCAGGGCCCGTCGCGGGCAGACCGCGACAAGGCCGACTACCTCTTTCTCGAGGCGCTGCGCGCCCGCGCCGACGGGGAGGCCGACGCCGCCTTCTCGCTGATGCAGAGGGCCGCCCAGCTCAACCCCGACGACAAGGAGATAGGCCTGGAGCTCTCGCGCTATCTCTTCGCCATACCCGCCATAGACTCGCTGAAGACTCCGCTGAGACTGATGCGCGCGTATGTCGACGCCAACCCCGCCGACTACGACGCCGGCTCGCGATATGCCCTCATCAGCCAGCAGACAGGCAACACGGCCGAAGCCCTTCGCGTGCTCGAGAGACTCCACTACGCCCACCCGGCACGCCCCGAGCTGACATGGGCCACCGCACAGGCCCTGGCCCAGACCGGAGACACAGCCCGGATGAGACAGGCCATAGCCCTCTACGACTCGCTCGAGACCTCTCAGGGCCCCGGCGTCCAGATAGCCACACAGCGCCTCGGCGTCTACTTTGCCCTCGGCGACACGGCCGCCATCATAGCCGACGCCGACAGGCTCAGGAGAGAACGCCCGTCCGACCCCGACTTCCAGGTGTTCTCGGGAGACATATACAGCCACTTCGGGGGCTCGCGAGACACGGTGCTCGCCTTCTACGACCGCGCCATAGAGCTCGACCCGGCCAACGGCCTGGCCTACTATTCCAAGGCCGAATACTACCGCCAGCTCGGCGACACGGCCGCATACGAGCGCGAGATGGCCAACGCCATGACGCGCGAGAACCTCGACGTCCAGACCAAGCTCGCCTTTGTCCAGGAGTATATCAAGAGCAGCATGGCCTCGGCCGACTCGCTCACGGCCCCGTCGGGACGCATCAGGGAGATGTTCGACACGCTCTGTCTCCAGCACCCCCTCGAGCATGACGTCCACTCGATGTACACAGCGTATCTCACGGCCGAGAAAGACTGGGCCGGAGCGGCCGAACAGCTCGAGCAGACCCTCGGCCTCGAGCCTGCCAACGAGCAGGACTGGGACTATCTCTCGGCCATATACTTCCAGCTCAACGATACCGTGAAGGCCGAGGACGCCGTCTGGCGCGGCCTCCGCTACTATCCCGGGAGCGTCGACCTCCTGCTCAAGCTCGGCGTCATCAACACCATGCGCAAGGACTATCTCCAGGCCGAACAGCAGTACAAGGCCGCTCTCGCCGCAGCCGACCCGAAGGACATAGAGACGCTCTCGCAGATCTACACCTCGCTCGGAGACACATACCAGTCCCAGGAGATGACAGACAGCGCCTATGCCGCATATGACAAGGCCCTCGAATACAACCCGGACAACTCCTATGCGCTCAACAACGCCGCCTATCACATGGCCTGCGACAGGCGCAACCTCGAGAAGGCTCTCAGGATGGCCGAGAAGGCCTGCCAGCTCTCGGTAGACAATCCCACCAACATCGACACCTACGCATGGGTGCTCTACCAGCTCGGACGGTGGGAGGAGGCCCGCGCCCAGATAGACCGTGCCATAGAACTGGCCGGAGACAACCCCGACGAGACGGGAGCCGAACTGCTCGACCACGCCGGAGACATATACTTCAGGCTCGGCGAGCGCGAGAAGGCCCTCGAGTTCTGGCGCAAGGCCCTCGGGCTCGAGCCCGGCTCGGAGACCATCAGGCAGAAAATCAAAGACAAAGGGCTCCCCAAGGCCGACTGAAGCCCCCGACAGACACAACCAATCATGACAATGAGATTAAAGACAAGGATAACAGCCCTCTCAGCCACCCTGCTCATCTTCATCCTCGCGGCCTCGTGTGCCGGCAAGAAAGGACCCGCGGGAGGCGGCCCCGAACCCACACTCACCAAGAAAGAAATGCAGGCCGCGGCCGAGCGCCTCGCCGCCGAGGCCAGCCCCGGCTGGCAGACCATATCGATGCCGGCATCGGTGCGCGTCAACAACTCCTCGCTGCCGCGCGTCAGCGGCACCCTCACCATGGTGCGCGACCGCGACATCAGGCTCTCCATCAGATTTCTCGGCATGGAGATGGGCGCCCTTGCCGTCACCGACGACTCGATAAAGGGATACATCAAGCTCAAGCGCGTCTACGTCTGCGAGAGCATACGCGACCTGCTCGGAGGCTATCCCGCCACCGTCGGCAACCTGCAGAGCCTGCTCCTCGACCGCCTCTTCACCATCGGCGACGCCACCCCCGACCTGAGCGGAGCCTCGCTGACAGCCACGGGCGACAACTCATTCTCCATACTCCCGCGCGTCAAGGCAGGCGAGCCCACGTACAGCTTCGGCGTGGAGATGCCCGAGGGACGCATCTCCTCCCTGACCATGAGCCACAAGGGCCGCAAGGCCGGCGTGGCATACAGCGGCAGCCCCTCGGGCGACCTCACGCTCGAGGCCACGGCCTCGTCCGGCGGCAAGACCGCCGTATCCGCCTCGATAGAGCTCCAGGCCGGACGCGCCCGCATCGACGACCAGAGCGTCAACTCAAGACCCTTCGCCATACCCCAGGGCTACAGCCGACTCTCGGCCGCGGCCCTGCTGAACGCCCTCGGCAAGCTATGAGCCGGCTGTCAAGATATGCACTCGCCCTGACAGCCGCCCTCGCCCTGGCCGCGGGGAGCGCCGACGCGCGCCAGCAATCCGGACGCAAGGCCAAGACCCGGACCAGACCCAAGACCGAGCGCACAATGGGCGACGTCAAGAAAGAGCAGACAGCCACGCGCAAGCGCATAGAGGAGACAGACCGCCGCCTGAAAAACAACGACAGGGAACTGAACAGGCGCATGGGCGAACTGCGCTCGCTCAACGCCGACATATCCGCCTCTACCGCCCGCGTCAAGAGCATCGGCACCCGCATCGACTCGCTGGGCGGAGCCATAACGGGCACCTCAGACTCGATAGCCATCCTCGAGGGCAACCTCAAGGACCTGCGCCGCGCCTACGCATCGGCCATGAACGCCATACAGCCCTCGGGCGAGAGGCTCAACACCATGACCTTCTTCTTCTCGGCCAGCTCGTTCTCCGAGGCATGGAGCCGCCTCAGGTACCTCAGGAGGTTCGGCGAGTGGCGCCGGCGCAAGGCCGAGGCCATCACGGAACAGATGGACCGCATAGCCGAGAGGCGCATCCACCTGACCCGCCTGCGCCACGACCAGGACGTCATGAGGCGCGAGGCCGAGAGCGAGCGGCGCGCCCTGCAGACCAAGCAGGACGAGTCGCGCAAGCTCGTGGCATCCCTGCGCCGCGAGGACTCGCGCCTGCGCTCACAGCTGGCCGAACAGCAGAGGCGCGAGCAGGCCCTCGACCGCGAGCTCGACCGCATCATAGCGGCCGAGCAGGAACGCATGGCCCGCGAGGAGGCCGAGCGCAAGCGCAGCGAAGCCGCCGCAAGAAACAAGGCGGCCGCAAAAAAGGACGCCCCCGCGTCGCCGGCCACGGCCAACAAGGGCGCCAAGACACCCGAACCGGTGTCGCCGGACGAGGCGGCATCGGCGCGCGCGGCCACAAAGACAGCCGCCGCCACATCGCCGTCGGCCCTCACCGGCTCTTTCGCCGCCAACAAGGGGCGCCTGCTCTTCCCCGTAGCCGGGAAATACAAGGTGGTGAAGCCCTTCGGACGGCACCCCCACCCGACACTGCCCCACGTGGTGCTCGACAACTCGGGCATAGATATCGAGACCGGGGTCGGCGCCACGGCCAGGGCCGTATTCAAGGGCACCGTCTCGGCCATATTCCGCCAGCCGGGCTACGGGGCCATCGTCATGCTGCGCCACGGCAAGTATCTCACCGTCTATGCCGGGCTCTCCTCCGTGGCCGTCACCAAGGGACAGAGCGTTGGCGCCGGACAGACGCTCGGCTCTGTGGCCGAAGGCTCACGGCCTGGATTCGGACAGCTCCATTTCGAAGTCCGCAACGAGAAAAGCAAACTTAATCCCTCAAACTGGGTTAAATAATCATACACCTCTGCCGCGGCCGCGGTGTCTCTCCCCCCCGCTTCTCCCGCCCGCGGCAGAGGTGTATGCAGATCATCAATTCCACCAACAAAAACACTTCTGAAAACAACGATATGAAGACATTTGAAGAACTGGGCGTCGACGAGCCCCTGCGCAAAGCCGTTGAAGAGCTCGGATTCGAACAGCCCATGCCCATACAGGAACGCGTCATCCCCCGCCTGCTCGGCGACGCCAACGACATCGTGGCGCTGGCGCAGACCGGCACAGGCAAGACAGCCGCCTTCGGCCTCCCCCTGCTGCAGCGCACCGACCCCTCGCTCAAGGCCACACAGGCCCTCATCATAGCCCCCACCCGCGAGCTCTGCCTCCAGATAGCCGGAGACCTCGCCGACTTTTCCAAATATCTCCCCGCCATCAAGGTGACCCCCGTCTACGGCGGCTCGAGCATCGAGAGCCAGATAAGGGCTCTCCGCTCCGGCGCACAGGTGATAGTGGCCACCCCCGGACGCCTCATCGACCTTATCAAGCGCGGCGTGGTCAAGCTCGACAACGTCTCCACCGTGGTGCTCGACGAGGCCGACGAGATGCTCAACATGGGATTTCTCGACTCGATAGACGAGATACTCGCCCACGTCCCCGAAGAGCGCAAGATGCTCCTCTTCTCGGCCACAATGCCCAAGGATATCCTCCGCATAGCCCGCAAGTATATGAAGGACTACGAGGAGATTGTCGTGGGCACACGCAACGAGGGAGCCTCTACCGTGCGCCACATCTACCACATGGTCAAGGCCCAGGACAAATACCTGGCCCTCAAGCGCGTGGTGGACAACAGCCCGGGCGTCTACGGCATAGTGTTCTGCCGCACGCGCCGCGACACACAGGAGATAGCCGACAACCTGATCCGCGACGGATACAACGCCGAGGCCCTGCACGGCGACCTCTCGCAGCAGCAGAGAGACATCGTGATGAAGAAGTTCCGCGACGGCGTCGTCAGCCTCCTCGTGGCCACCGACGTGGCCGCCCGCGGCCTCGACGTCTCAGACCTCACCCACGTCGTCAACTACGGCCTCCCCGAAGACGTGGCCGTCTACACCCACCGCTCGGGACGCACCGGGCGCGCCGGCAAGACAGGCGTCTCCGTGGCCATCATACACCAGCGCGAGCAGGGACGCCTGCGCGAGATAGAGCGCATCATAGGCAAGAAGTTCGAGCGCCTCCCCGTCCCCACCCCCGAGCATATCATAGAGAAACAGCTCTACAACCTGGCCGACCGCCTCGAGCGCGTCAAGGTCAACGAGGAGGAGATAGCACGCTACCTGCCGGGCATCTCGCGCAAGCTCGAGTGGCTCTCTGAGGAGGACCTCATAAAGCGCGTCATCTCGCTCGAGTTCAACCGCCTGCTCGACTACTACAAGGACGTGCCCGACATCGACTTCATAGACGTCAAGCCGCGCCGCGAGAAAGAGAAGGGCGCCCCCAGGGGCGAACGCCCCGCCCGCGAGGCCGACAAAGACCGCCGCTCGGCCCCCGCTGGCATGGAGCGCATATACGTCAACGTGGGCAAGCGCGACGGATTCTATGCCGGCAACCTCATCGAACTGCTCAACAAGCAGGTCCAGGGCAAGCGCGTGGACGTGGGCCGCATAGACCTGATGCCCGGCTACTCGCTCTTCGACGTCCGCAAGGGCGACGCACGCCGCGTCGTGGGAGCCCTCACCGGCGCCGACTTCTACGGCAAGCGCCTCCACAGCGAGATAGCCGACAGCGAGCGCAACTACTCAAAGCTCGCCGACAAGCGCAAGAAGAAAAAGGACTGAGTGGCAGGGGCGCTATACATAGCGCCCGCATCATCCGGGATATATCACTGGCCCCAGCGCGGGCGCAATGTATTGCGCCCCTACAAAACCAACTCTTTCAACTCTCAACTCCAAACCCTCAACTCCCCATGCGTTACCTTCTCATCCTCCTGTGCCTCGCGGCCTCTCTGACAGGGCGCGCCCGCGACGCCGCCGACCTCTTTGCCGAGGCCCCCGTCTCGGTCTTCCCCCTGCTCGAGCCCTCGGTGCGCCTCGACATGATAGACTACTATCGGAGCAACCTCTCCACGCCCTCGGCCAACACCCTCGACGGCCGGTCTGCAATCACCGAGATGACCCCCCGCTCCATCACCGTCAAGCTCTCCGGCTCGTCGGCCTGCCAGATGGCGCTCCTGCCTGCCGGGAACGACACCATAGTGGCCCTGGTCTCGACAGTCGCCGCACCCGCGCTCGACTCGTCTGTCAGCTTCTACGACACCTCCTGGCGTCCCCTCAAGGGCTCGCCGAGGCTCGATGTACCCGGCTGGAAGCAGTGGGCCGCCACCCCCTCTGCCGCCGCCGAGCTCGAGACAACCGTCCCCTTCATGCTCTCGGCCGCCCGCATCGACCCCGAGACCTTCGACCTGACCCTCACCTCCACACTCGACAAATTTCTCGCCGAGGCCCCCTTCACGACCCTCTCGCCCCTCCACCGCCCCACCCTCACCTACCGCTGGACCGGCAAGAAGTACGCCCTGAAAAATCATTTTTAGGTAATCTCGCAGATTTTGCATAACTTTGTATCCTAAAACCCTGCGCTTATGGATGCCAATACACCCAAATGGACCGAGATAGAACACCTGCCCGAGTGGGACGAGGAATACTATCTTGTCTACACCGCCAAGAAGCATGGCAAATGGCTCATGCTCAAGACCCTGCGTCCCGAATACAAGGGCAAGCCCGAGTATGAGGAGATGATAGCCAAGGAGTTTGAGGTGAGATACAATCTGGCACACCCCCACATCATAATGATAAATGACTTCGAGGAGGTGCCCGAGCTGGGTATGTGCATCATCACGGACGATGTCTACGGCGACTCTCTGGCCAAGCTGATACATCAGGGCAAGGTGACCCGCGAGCACGTGGAGAAACTGCACCACCAGATGCTCGACGCCATAGACTATATCCAGTCCAACCACATAGAGCATCATCCGATAGACGCCTCGCGTGTGATATTCACCGAGAACATCGGCAACCTCAAGCTGATAGACGTGGGCTACAACCAGAAGAAGGTGCTCTCGGACGCCGACACCGCCGGCGACATCCTCAACTACGGCATCCTGCTGACCCAGGCTCTGGACTCTCTCGACCCCGAGGGCTCAGACCAGTCGCTCAAGCTACTGAGGCGCGTGGCGGCCAGATGTACCAACCCCGACCCCACAAAGAGGTTCAGGACCCTGAGCGCCCTGCGCCTGGCTCTGACGCCGAGGCGCACCAACGCCATCTACGTAATCATTATCGCCTTCCTGCTGGCCATGATCGGCATCCTGCTGTGGCTCAACTCAGACCGCCGTCCCGGCGGCCGCATAGCCTCCTCGGTCTCGTCCGAGGCGACAGCGTCGGTGACCATCCCGCAGGCGGCCTGTCAACAACTCCTATAACCCCCCCCGTCTCTGCCGTGGTAACAATACGCCCCATAGCTCCCGTCAAGAAGGAACTCAACGAGTATGTCAAGTTCCCGATAGAGCTCTATCGCGACAATCCCTATTATGTGCCGCCGTTGATATTCGACGACGTCAACACCCTGCTCCCCTCCAAAAATCCGGCCCTCGACTTCTGCGAGGCACAGTCTTTCATGGCCTACCGCGACGGCAAGCCTGCCGGACGCATCACAGCCATTGTCAATCCGATGCTCAACGAGAAGACCGGCCGCAAGGAGGCCCGGTTTGGCTTCGTAGACTTTGTGGACGACAAGGAGGTGGTCGACGGCCTCTTCGGCGCGGCCGAAGAGTGGGCCCGCAAGCGCGGGATGACCGAGATGATAGGCCCTATGGGATTCTCTGACATGGACCATGAGGGAATGCTGGTAGAGGGCTTCAGCGAGATGGGCACCATGGCCACCATCTACAACTACCCCTACTATCCCGAGCATATGGCCCGCCTGGGCTATGCGAAAGACACGGACTGGATAGAGTTCCGCATCACGGTCCCGGACAAGGTGCCCGAGAAGATGTCCCGCATAGCCGAGCTGGTGATGAAGAAGTACAATCTGCGCATCATCAAGTACACCTCCTCGAAGCGCATCAAGGCCGAGTACGGCGAGGCGCTCTTCGAGCTGATCAACGAGGCATACGCCGGGCTCTACGGCTACTCGGCGCTGACCAAAAAGCAGATAGACTACTACATAGATATGTATCTCGGCCTGGTAAGGCTCGACTACGTCAGCCTCGTCGTGGACGCCGAGGACAAGCTTGTGGGCGTGGGCATCTCCCTGCCGTCGCTCACCAAGGCCCTGCAGAAGAGCAGGGGCTCGCTGTTCCCCTTCGGATGGTGGCACCTGCTGCGCGCCCTCAAGGGCAAGAACGATGTGGTGGACCTCCTGCTCGTGGCCGTCAAGCCCGAATACCAGTCGAAGGGCGTCAACTCGCTCTTCTTCTACGACCTCCTGAACCTCTATATCCGCGACGGCGTGAAGTTTGCGGAGAGCAACCTCGAGCTCGAGGAGAATCTCCATGTGCAGTCTCAGTGGGACTACTTCGACAAGCGCCAGCACCGCCGCCGCCGCGCCTTCCGCAAGAGGCTCTGAACACAGACATATCTGCAAGCCATATAAACAACCCCTGTCAGACCGGCGGTCTGGCAGGGGTTGTCGTTGTGCAGAAAAAGAGAATATGGAGATGATGCGGCTCAGCGCATCAGCCTCATCTTGCTATCATCTTGCGCACAGAGCCGTCGGCGAGGCGCACGATGTTGAATCCCTTGAAGGGCACGGGCGAGGAGACGCCCTGGAGGTTGTAGTAGACGGCTCCGTCGAGGCCGGCCCCTGCATCGATGTTGCCGATGCCCGAGGTGCCTCCTTCGTTGTAGTAGGTGTCTGCGGCGGCGTCATACAGCACCTTCTTGCCGCCGAGCAGAGGATAGGCGTCCGTGCCTATCTCCTGGCCGAAGGCGTCGCCGAGGAGCCAGGCCACACGTCCCGAGCGCATCTCGTCCTCAGAGACGAGGGTCTGCCCGGCTGTTATCTGATACTCCTTGACACAGAAGGCGTTGGTAACATTGGGCTTGTCTGCGGTGCCGCCGATGCAGGCTCCGACAGTATTGCCCGAAATCTCGCCGATGTTGTAGACATTGGAGACTACGGCACCCTTGACGTTGCCGGACGAGACTCCTCCGACATTGGTGGTGCCTGTCACCGAACCGGTGTTATAACAGTCTGCAACCTTTGAGGTGGCCATGGCCAGATAGCCTGTGACACCGCCGACATTTGTGCCCGAGCCTGAGACTGCGGCATGGTTGGCGCAGCGGCTGACGGTAGAATTCTGATGCACGTATGCCACCACGCCTGCGAGATTCTGCTTGGCGGTGACGGAGCCGCGCACCTCAACGCCGTTCACCGAGCCATCTTTGAGATAACCGAAGAGTGCCTGATACATGGCCGCGGGCTTGTTGATGTAGAGGCCGTCAACGGTGTGGCCCGCGCCGTCGAACGATGCGCTGTAAGGCTTGGAGGCGGTGCCTATGGGAGTCCAGTCGTAGTTGCCGAGGTCGATGTCGTTGACCATGCGTGCGGGCGAGGCGTCGTTGCCTGCGTTGACGTGAGAGGCGAGCCAGGCAAGCTCCGAGCCCTTGGTTATCAGATATACGCCATCCTCCTGGGCAGGCTCGGCGAGGGTCTTGCCGTCCCAGGCGTCGGCCGACTGCTCCATGGCGACGACAAAGGTCTGAAGGCCCTCGGCGTCGTCAGAGATGTCGAATGTACCTCTGAAACACCTGTATCCAGGCTTGGAGGCCACGACGGAATATGTGCCGTAGGTGCCTGCATAGAGGCCGTCCTCGCCTGGCTCGAGAGCCTTGCCGTCAAACGTCACCTCGATCTTGGCATCCTCGGTATCGCAGTCGAGCCTGATGGGGAACTCCATGTAGGCCGTCAGCTTGATGGCGACGTCGGGTATCGAGCCGAAGTATGTCTTGTGGGGCACGGCTGTGAAGTTGGGCGAACGGCCTGCAAGAGGACTTATGGTGCGGTGGTTGCCGATAGGGTCGCCGTAGCCGTTGACCTGTATCACTCCCTTGTCCATGACAATCTCGGGGACGGCGGCCACGTCGTGGTCTGCCGGGATGTCGACAGTCACGGCCTGGGCCGAGGCCGCAGAGCCGAATGTGTACTGGCCTGAGCCGAGGATGAGCGACGAGCCGTTGGGGACGCCGTTGTAGGTGACGTAGGCAGACATATTGTAGATGCCTGCTATCTTGTTGGCCGGGTGGAAAAGGCCGCTGTACTGGATTTTCACCTTATCGCCCGGCTGGAAGATATTGCTGCCGGGGCGTGAAGCATTGACTATCTCGCGGCGGCACTTCCTGGCTGTGAGCACCTGATAGGCCGAGCGTCCCGAGGCATCGGTGAGCCTGACTATCTGGCGTCCGTGGCGCAGCAGGAGCGTGTAGCTGCCGTCGCCGTTGTCTGTGACGCCCTCTGTGGAGAATCCGGCAAAGGACGTAGAACGCTCGCCCACGACAGGCGACGCCATTGTGACAGAGACAGCGCCCTCGGGGCTGAAAGTGTAGAGCGCGCCGGGCTCGGTGTCGAGATAGTAGAACACATCATGCTCGGCGTCCACATTTTTACCGGCCAGCTTGAGCGCGCCGTTGTTGTAGTCGCTGTTGATGGTCATGTTGGGCTCTACAGAGGCTGTGCCCTCGCCGACGGAGACCACATACACACCTGTGTTTTCGGGCCAGATGGCGCCCCAGTATTCGCCGCCCATGTATGCCTTCTTGTCGGCTTTGCTGTAGAAGTTGAGGCCGATGGCGTCATAGTTGACGAGGACGATGGCCGTGCCCGTGCCTACGGCCTCGATGTCGGCCCAGGCCGAACCGGGCTTCTGAGAAATCTCAACCACGCCGTCAAGGGGACGTCCGTCGAGGCCTACGACAGTGTAGTGGAAGTCGGGCTCGATGAAGTAGTTGTTTGTCGAGTTGTCTGTCAGCTCCCACATACGCATGGCGTGGGCGGTGAATGTCTCGCCGACATTCATCGACAGATGGCCGCGCTCGTTGATGTTGACCAGTATGTCGCCCGTCTCATAGCCTTCGTTGCTCTGAGGGTCGTGGTTGACCTTGTGAGGGTCGAAGGCGCTGTAGTCTGCCTCGGCAAATCCGAGCTGAGGGCGCTCGGCGGGATTGGCGCTCATGGTGAAGTATCCGCCCTGGGTGAGCCCCCCGGGCTTCCATGTGCGGTAGTTGTAGACCTGGCCCTGGGAGAGATAGTAGGTATAGGTCTTGGTGCCGCCCTCGGCGGTAACAGACTTGGGCTCTATCTCGGTGAAGTCTATGAAGTGGAAAAACTTGAGGCCAATCTGAAGCTCGGCGTCTGCGGGCACCGTGATGCTGTAGTCCTCGCCGAGAGGTATGGCTCCGGACAAATTGACATTGAACGTGAGCGTCCCGCCCTTGTAGAGCGTTGTGTATCCCTCGGCCTGATGGGCCTCGCTCGGGACAAAGGCGAGATTGTAGCTGTTGCCGTTCAGCGCCAGGAATGTGTTGCGCCCTGCCGTCGTGCTCTTGCCGCAAGTAACCTCATAGCGCTCGCCCTCGCGCGAGTTTACTGTGATGTCGAGCGTGTAGTCGCCGTTGTCGACGGTCCATGCCGTACCGTCCTCATTCTTGTTGGTGACAAATGCTGTATTGGTGATGATCTTGAACTCGGCCAGGTCTGTGCCTTCGGGGACAGAGATGGCTATGGTGCCGTTGACGGTCTTGCCGTCTGTGGCATAGGCTGTGAGCAGATACTCTCCGGCGGGGGCGTCGAAGTCGTAGATTTTATTGACGGGCTCTCCGGTCGCTATCGCCGTTCCCTCGTCCTTTGCCGCCAGTGTCATGGTGGTCGACACTGTGTTCATCGCCACTCGGACCGGCACCGCATACGCGGCGGGCGCAAGTCCGAGGAGAAGAATAGGAATCAGTAAATTTCTTGTTTTCACGTTTTTGGGTTATATGGTTGGTTTACCTGTATATGAATTTCTTGCCGCGCGAGATATAGACTTCACCCTTGCGGGGACGGGTGACGGGCATACCCTGGAGGTTGAACAGGCGGGTGTCCTCCTTCTCCTGAACGATGGTCTCATCCAGACCCGAGCTGACGTCGGGCTTGAGAGCCAGAAAATGTGCGGGGTTGATGTAGACCTTGTGCTTGCCGAGGAGGCGTCCCTCCGGCGACCATTGATAGAGCGCACCGGCCTCGGCAAACGAGCCTGCGTCGGTGGCATAGATATATCCTGTATATGGATTGACGTATATGCCGTATGGCATGGACATACGGCGTATGTCCTGGAGCACCGTGCCGGGAAATTCTTCCACTATACCCGAGGCGCCCTCGCTCTCCATCACCTCGGCAGGGTCGATGGTTATGTAGTTGAACTCATACTCGCTAGTATAGTAGGAATATCTCGAGCCAATGGCATAGAATCTGCCGTCGGGGGTGACACAGTTGTATGTGGCGGCATACTCGAGCTTTACGAAACATTCTTCGTCCGGAGCTCCGCCAAGAGCCTTGTCGCAGTCGAAGACTATTGTGGCGGCCTGGATGTCGTAGTAGTCGCCGGGCGAGTTGATGCACAGATACTTCCCGCTCTGCGACATCTTGCCGTAGAGATTTATCTGGCCTGTGTCCACATTGCGCACCACTCTCATCGTGGCCGCGTCTATGATGCTGACGGTAGTCTCGTAGTCGTGAGCCTCCTGGAAGGCATAGCCTCCGGTGTTGGCCACAAAGAGATGGCCGTTGTAAAGGGCTATCCCCTCGGGCTCCCATCCTACCTCGCAGGCCGCCACCACCTTGAATGTGGAGACATCGATCTTGGCCACAAAGCCTTTGGTGAACTCCATGAAGCCTCCGCCTATGCCGCACTCATGGCCGTAGGAGGAGATGTAGACATAGTCGCCGTCCGAGGCCAGCTTGCGGTTGTTGGGGACATCCTCGGTGGCGGCCACGGCCTTGCCTTCGGGCGTGATGAACTGGACGATGTTGGACCAGTTGACAGAGATGGCAATGAGATTGTCGTTGATCTGGATGATATCCTCGGGGGTGTCGCCGAGCTTCATGCCGTTGACGTCTCTGAACCACTGGTTGCTGACCACGGCTCCGTCTTCAAAGTAGGTGATTCTGCCGTTGTCGGCCTGCCAGTTGCCTTCGTTGAGAAGGATGATGCGCTCTCGCGCCACTGATGCGGACGCGAGAAGCAGCGACAGCAATGCTGCCAGATACTTGAATCTATAAGACATAATGTATTTTGGGTTTTAAACAGTATCAGAATGTGTATGCCAGCGTCAGCCTGAAGTTGCGGCCCGGCATGGGATAGCGCGGTATGTGTTCGTACTGGACGTCCAGGAGGTCGTTGACCTCGAGCGAGACGAGACTCTTCCAGAACTCGGCCGACAGCTTGAGGTCTACGTTGTTGTATGGCTTGAGGACATCCTCGGGGTCGGCGTAAGACCACATACGCTCGCCCACATACAGCTCCGAGACCGTGAGCGAGAACCCCTTCCAGGCGGCTATGGCTGTGATGCCGGCCGAGAGCGTGGGCGAGTAGCAGATAGGCTTGTTGTATGTGTCCTCGTTCTCGGGGTCGGTGCGGTTTAGGTCTCGCTGCCACGTCAGCGAGGTCAGCAGCGAGAAAGACCACGGCCCGGCCATATAGCGGCCTGAGGCGTTGACGTTGAGGCCGCGGCAGAAGGTCTCGCCATAGTTCATCATAGACCATGTGTAGGTGCCCTTGAGCGGCAGGCATACTATGCGGTCTTCTATGCGGTTGACATACACGTCGGCCTGCACCGAGGCCACCCAGCGCCGCGACACCAGGCCATACTCCACGCCGAAGTCCAGCTGGCGGGTGTATTCGGGCTTGAGGTTGCGGTTGCCCGTCTGTGTGTAGTAGAGGTCGTTGAGTGTCGGGGCTCGGAATATCTTCTTGTACCATGCCCTCAGCGTCAGAGGGCCCAGCGCGAGGCCGGCCGACACAGATGGGGTGAAGCGGCTGAGGGGCTCGGCCGCGCCCGCCTTGAGCCTTGTGCGGTCTTTGTAGTGCTGGTAGAGCATCGAGGCCGCCAGGCGCAGCGAGCGATAGTTGAGCTGCGCGGCCAGGACGGCCTTCTGGTCTGTGCGCCTTACGGGACAGAATCTCTTGAGGTCTGCGTCGAGCCACGACATCCGGACGTCATAGCCGGCGCTGACCGAGAGCCACCCCGCGGGGCGGTATGCGGCCGAGAGCGAGGCATAGCCGTCGTGCTGGCGGTAGTGATTGTCTACGCGCGCGGTGTTCTGGTTTTCGGGATAGTCTGTGCAGTAGCGCAGGTATTCGTGGGCATATTTGGTGTTGGCCTTGACCTGGAAGAACTTTGAGAAAGAGTGTATGTATGAGGCCTGGACAAAGCAGTCGCGGTCCCATTCGCGGCCCACGTTGGTATACTTGTCGGACAGGCGCCTGACTATACCGCCCGGACATCCGCGCTCAGACTGATAATAATAGATATGCGAGGCAAATCCGCCTTTGAACAGAGCGGCCTCGACACGGCCATACTCTATGTCTGAATTGCGTCGCCGGCCTACGGTGTCCTCGTATTCAGAGTGGTAGCGGAAGGGATAGTCGCCCTTGGAGTTGAGATATTCGCCGTCTATGAAGCCGCTCCATCCCCCGCGGCAAAACTGGGCGTTGGCACGGCCCATATAGGTGTGGAACGACGCCCACCTGGCCGCCAGCGACAGCGAGTCGCGGGCCGGGCGGCGTGTGTGCATATAGACGGTCGCCCCCGAAGCATACTCCGAGGCCGACTGGCAGTCGTCAAGCTTGTTGGCATTGTAAAGAGAGACGGATTCGAGCGTTGAAAGCGAAAACTTGCCCAGGTCTACGGTGCCGTTCTGCGCGTTTGTGATTCTGATGCCGTCGATGTAGACGCCGACGTGCTGGGCTCCGAGCGAGCGGACATTGACGGTCTTCAGGCCGCCGAGGCCGCCGTAGTCCTTGATCTGCACGCCTGCAAAGTATTTGAGGGCGTCGGCTATCGAGGTGGTCGAGAGCGACTGCAGCTCTGCGCCCTGCAGGCTCTGGACCGTCGCGAGCTTCCGGGGCGCGGCCGTCACAAGGACTTCGCCGAGACCGATGACGCTGTCGGCCTCAAGAGCCGAGGCCGAGGCATGACATACAGAAAGACCCAGGGCCGCGGAGACACACGCGAGTATGCCCGACAGCCTCAGAGAGGTAGTTTTCATTTCCAACATTTTAGTCGCCGCGCTAATCCCAGAGCGCGATAGTGCGAGGTTTATAAACCGGCAGGTCTTCTGACTCATTCCTTCCTGCACCGCCTTCCCAGCCGTCGCTCTCTTGCTTGGCCAGTGGCTTTGACGTGGTACAGGAACTTTCGGAAAATACAGCAGCGGGTCTGTCCGGGATTCTCACCCGGTTCCCTTTTAATCGCCTGTGGGGCGAACCGACTATTTCTAAAAATTCCGCCACAAAGATAATAAATATCCAATAACCTGCCAAAAAAAACATCGGCCGACGCGGCCTGCGGTTCAAGTATTTTAGCTAATTTTGCAGACGCCTGACATGATGGCCCGAGAGCCCTTTTCAAAATTATGAGTGGCACTTAGGGAGATTCTCACATTTTTTTAGTAATTTTGCCCTCCCAAAATACAATAACCATGACCATTGAAGAGTCCATGCACCATATAGTGGAGCGCGAGGCTGAGGCTTTGCGCGCCATTCCCTATTCTCATGAATACGACCGCGCGGTAGAGCTCATCCTCGAGCACGTACACCGCCGCGGAGGCAAGCTCATCACTGCCGGCATGGGCAAGGCCGGTCAGATTGCGATGAACATCGCCACCACCTTCTCGTCGACAGGAACCCCGGCAGTGAACCTGCACCCCTCCGATGCCCAGCACGGAGACATAGGGGTGATACAGCCCGACGACGTCATGCTGTTGATATCCAACTCCGGCCACACACGCGAGGTGCTCAAGCTCGTCGAGCTGACACGCGACATCTATCCCGACATACCCATGATATCCATAGTCGGGATACCAGACAGTGAACTAACCCGCGCCGTGGACGTTACACTCCTGACGGGCGGCGCTCCGGAGGTATGTCCCCTCGGACTGACGCCCACGACATCCACCACCGTGATGATGGTCATCGGCGACATCCTTGTCGTCAACGTCATGGAGGCCATAGGCTTCACCGCCAACGACTATGCCAAGCGCCACTACGGCGGATATCTCGGCGAGAAGTCGCGCACCGAAGCCGAATAGCCCTCAGCCCTGACACCCATCCCACACCACCCCGGGCCCTTGAGCCAGGGGGACACTCGCCTACCCGTCACCGACAGACCTGCACATCCTGACCACTGCCCCGTGCGGCGGACTCTTCTCTCATATCAAAACATCTTTGAACAGCAAGGATACATGAACAAGGTTATATATATCGGCGAGTTGACCCTAAGCGTGTCGCTCAAACCGGACGGGCAGGCCGCCGCACGTGTGGGCGACCGCCTCACAGGCGCCGCCATACTCGACGGCGAGATGGGAGTACCCACATTATTCGTAGGCGAGACCGGGGCCGACGCCGTCGGCGACCACATCGTGGCCGCGCTCCGCAAGGCCAACGTAGACACCACCTCGGTAGACCGCTTCACAGAGGGCGTCTCGGCTGTGCGCATTGACGCCGCAGGCGAGACACAGACAGACGCCGTCTTACACTCGTCCTATCCGCCCGAGGCGCTCAACCCCGTGTGGCCCCGCATAGACGAGGGAGACGTTGTGGTCTTCGGGTCGTACGCGGCCCTCGACCCGCGCAACCATGCCCGCATCCTGGAGATGGTCCGGTATGCCGACGCCCGCAAGGCCGCCGTGGTCTACCTCCCCTTCTTCGACCCGGCCCGCGTCAAGGCCATCACTCGCGTGATGCCATGCATCTTCGACAACCTCGAGGTCTCGCGGATGGCGATAGCCACCGTGGAAGACCTCGCCGCCATGTATCCCGGCCTTGAGCCGGAAAAGGTATACAGAGACCATATAAGGTTTCACTGCCGCCGCTGCCTGGTGCTCGACCGCGGACACCTGACCATGAGGCTCTACGACGGCGAAGCCTCATGGACACTCGGATGCCGTCCCTCAGACAACTCCGCATCAGACTGGACTGCAGGCGCCATCGCAGGCGCCGTCCGCGCTATGGCCGAGGGGACAACAGACCCCGAAGGCATAATGGAAGCGGCCCGCGAGACCGCACAAAGCCACCTTTCATCCACACTCCGATGACAGCCCCGAAAACTACACATGACCTCTCCATCTCGGAAGGGTTCATAGCCACACATCCTACGGCGGCAGACCTGCACAGGCGCATGGCCAAGCGTCCACACTCCGCCGCAGACACGGCCAAGGCCCTGGACGGACTGCCTTTCGCCGTCGCCTACGACATCCTGCGCCTGGCGGCCCGGGAGGCCGTGGAGAAGGGCGAGACCCAACGCGCGATAGAAGCTATGTCCGGACTCGAACTGCATATCTCCGGGCTCCCCGAGGCCGAGGAGGGACGCACGCTCGACATCCGCGCGGCGCTCATGCAGGTGATCACCGCCCTCTACATAGCCGACGGCAAGCTGAACAGCGGAGCGGCCGCGGCCGCGGCCGCCACGCTGCACCTGCTGGCGCGCACGCCCAAGCGCAAAGACGCGGCCTTCATAGAGATACTGGCCTCACTGCTCTTCGACCTGGCCAGGCTGCACTCCTCTGCCGGAGAGTTCAGACAGGCCGAGAGAGACATGGAGAAGGCCATCCGCCTCTACGAGCGCCTGGCCAAAGGCGACGCCGAACGCTTTGCCTCGACCGTCATAGACGCTCTGGCCGCCTCGACCCAGGTCTACCACAACCGCATACGCCAGGCCGAGCTGCTGGCCCACTATCAGGCCGCCACCCTGCTCTACACGGCCGAGATGAACGCCGGAGTAGAGGAGGCCGCAGACCGCCTGGTGGAGAGTCTGATGGCCGAGGGTGACACCCTCAGGCAGATGGGCCGCTGCCGCGAGGCCATACAATACTATACGCGCGCGCTCAAACTGCTGCGCCGCATCGAGGGCGAAGAGCTCACCCTGCGCCAGCTGAGGCTCTCGCGAGCGCTTGGCGAGGCTATGCTCCACGTGGGCGCCATGAAAGAGAAGGCCATACACCTGCTCAACACCATGCTCCACAAGGCCCTGAAGATCAACGCCCCCGACGAACACGCCCGCATCTCGGACCTCCTCGACAATGCCGGAAAGCCCTGGCTCGATATCCTCGGCCTATGGCACAAGATGTTCCCGAAGTGAGCTATGAATTGAGAATTGAGAATTATATGTCTTATTGGACTTATAAGACTAATAAGACATATAAAAATCCCCCAGGCCGCAGGCCTTGCTAAACTTTAAACCCAAGAGCGAAGCTCATAAACCCTAAACCCCTAAAATGTCCCAGCATATCCCCCAGACCCCTGTCCCCTACCTGAGCAAAGATGTCAACGTAGCCATCGTGCGCGCCGAATGGAACGGCCATATCACAGGCCCTCTCGCCGACGGTGCCGCAGAGACCCTCCGCAAATACGGCATCCCCGAAAACCAGATAGGACGCTATGACGTCCCCGGAGCCGTAGAGCTGACATTCGCCGCATCGCAGCTCATCGAGTCTGAGCTCTACGACGCCGTCATCGTTGTCGGATGCGTCATCAAGGGCGACACACCCCACTTCGACTACGTATGCCAGAGCGTCACACAGGGCGTCACAGCCCTCAATGCCGACTGTGACATCCCCGTGATATTCTGTGTGCTCACCGTTCTGGACGAACAGCAGGCCCTCGACCGCTGCGGAGGCCCCGCCGGACACAAGGGCGTGGAGGCCGCCGAGACAGCCCTCAAGATGGTGGCCTTCAAGCGCCGCCTCGAGAGCCTCTGACACCCGGCTCCAGACCACACACACACTCTCTCTCCCTACACCCCCAAGCCACGGCATGGAGCGACTGATGCAATACGTCTGGCAGCACAGGCTGCTTGTCAACTCCGACCTCTTCACCACAGACGGCCGGAAGGTCATCATCGTCGACCCCGGGAGGCTCAACACCTCTTCGGGGCCGGACTTTTTCAATGCCAAGGTTTATATCGGAGACCAGCTCTGGGCCGGAGACATCGAGATACACGTCAAGGCCTCGAACTGGTTTGGCCACGGACATCACGGCGACCCCGCGTACGACTCGGTGGTGCTCCACGTCGTAGACCGCGACGACACGGGTGTGACGCGCACCAACGGCGAGACTATACCGCAGATGGTGATGCAGTGTGCCCCCGAGTTTCACCGACGCTATGCCACGCTGACCGACCCCGCGCCCACCGAGACACTCCCCTGCGCCGCCGAGCTGAGAGACATCCCCGCGATATATCTGCACGACTGGCTCGGCGCCGCCGGGTATGAGCGCGTGTACGCCAAGGCCGGCCATGCGGCCGACCTTGCGGCCCGCTTCACGGGAGACTGGGAAGAGGCGGCCTACGTCCTGCTGGCCCGCGCCCTCGGCTTCAACACCAACTCCGACCCCATGGAGCGCCTGGCGCTCTCGATGCCCCTGAGATTCCTGCGCAAGCACTCAGACTCGCTCTTCTCGATAGAGGCGCTCTTCTTCGGCCAGTCTGGCCTGCTCGACGACCCTCGCGCGGCCGACGACTATGCCTCGCGCCTGCGCACGGAGTATGGTTTCCTTGCCCATAAATTCTCGCTCAGGCCCCTCGGCCTTCCGGGATGGAAGCGCGGAGGGGTGAGGCCCGCGTCGCTGCCGCACAGGCGCATAGCCCTGCTCGCGGCGATGGTGGCCGAGAACTTCCACCTCATGGACCGCGTGGCCCATACCGAAAACATCGACGACTTCATAGAGTGGCTCAGGAGACCCCTGACGGGCTATTGGGCAGACCGTTTTGGGTTCGGCGCGCCGGGCAACGCCACCTACGAGACCATCAGCCGGCAGTCTGCCTCGATACTCGCCATCAACGTGGCCGTCCCCCTCGCGGTGGCCTACGGCACGGCGCGCGGAGACGAGGATATGATAGCCCGCGGAGTGGAATGGCTCCACAGCCTCCCCGCCGAGAAAAACCGCTTGACAACCATCTTCGGCCAGGGCGGACTCTACCCGCGCGACGCCTTTGACGCCCAGGCCATGATACAGATAAGGCGCGCCTACTGCGAGCGCCGCGCCTGCATCCTCTGCCGCATCGGCCACCGCCTCCTCTCCCAGCGCGCCAGAAGGAGGTATTGAGGCGCTCAGGCACAAAAGAGACACCGCCCCTGCCCGACACATATCGGGCAGGGGCGGTGTCTATAGGAGACAGACCGAGGCCTTACTTGTAGAAGGTGGTCATGTTGTTCTTGATCTTGGTGTTGCCGAGGAGGATGTACTCGATGTTGCCTGCCAGACGGGCCGCGCCGCGGGTCTGGTTGTAGCGGACTACATTCTCGTCGCGGCTGTAGGGACGGGCCTCGGTGTCGATGCCTACCACCTCCATTACCACGACGGCGTTGTTGGCCTGCATGGGACCGATGAGGTCGCCCTTCTTGGCGGCGGCTACGCGGCCCTGCACGGCGTTCTCAGACATACCTATGCCGGGTATCATGTACTGGGCGAAGTTGACGGTGGTGGTGTCGGCCTGGGCGCCCATGAGGGCTGCATAGCCGGCGATGTCCTTGGCCTTGCCCTCGTAGTCGGCCATGAGCTTGGCGGCCTTCTTGTCGTTGATGACGCGGGCTGCGAGCTGTGCCTTGAGCTGGGGGTCGCGGGCGGGGACATAGTCTTCGAAGATGTCATCGAGAGCTACGGCGAGGAAGCGGCCGGACTGGAGGTCGCCGAAGATGGGCGACACCTCGCCCTTCTTGGCCTCCATGGCCCATGCCACGGCGTCGTGAGAGTCGGTGAGGTTGCCTACAGAGGGAGAGGAGGGAGTGACGTAGACGGGGAATGTGGTGAAGCCTGCGGCCTGTGCGCTGTCTGCAAATTCCTTGGCGGTCTTGTGGGCGGCGAGGTAGGCCTGGAGGTCGCCCTCGAGCTTGTTGAGGGTGGCGTTGGAGGGCTCTACGGTGTAGGATATCTGGGCGAGGTCGTAGATAGTGACGGGGGTCGAGCGCTCGGCCACGCGTACTATGCGGCCGCCGACTGCGGCGGTGTCAGGCGCAAACCATGTGCCGGTGGCACGGCCCTCGATGAGCTCCTGCACCATCGAGGCCTGGTTGTCGAGCAGGGATACCTCAGTGTCTTTCTGGCTCTGGGCCACGAGGGGCGATGCGGCGATGCTGTCGAAGGCAGCGCCCGAGTTGAGGAGGGCGGTGAGCGAGTCGATCTGTGCGCGGGTGCCCTGAACGGCGAGGAAGTCGAGCTTCACCTTGTCCGAGCCCTGGGTCTTGCCGAGCACCTTGGCGAGCTGATACTCGTTGCCGGAGCGGTTGACGAGGGCGGCGCGGCCGGTAGAGAGGGTGTCGAGGACAGCCTTGAGGCGGGCCTGGCGGTCGACGTCGTTCTGCGAGAGCTTGACATTCTCTACCACGAAGGCCGAGAGTTCGGGGAGCTCAGAGGTGCCTTCCTTGGTGTTGAGGGCCATGAGGGCGGCCTCTACGGCCTGCTGTCCGGCAAGGTTGTCCTCCTGGGAGGGGAGGATGTTGACGGCGATGTAGTTGACGAGGCGTGTGGGCTCGTTGATGATATATTTGGCCTTCTCGCTGTCGTAGAGCTTGGATATCTCCGAGTCCTCGGCCTTGAAGTCGGCGTCGGAGAGCGAGGAGAGGTCTTTCTTGGCGTAGACCACCTGGGCTGTGGAGGCCATGTCGTCCCACATTGCCTTGGCGTCGAGGTCGTTGGCGGCGAGCACACCGTTGAAGAGGGTCTGGAACTTCTGCTGGAGGAGCATCTGCTCTACGTTCTTCTCGAGGTCAACCCAGTATTGCTGGAGCTGGGCGGCCTGCTCCTGGGGGAGATTGTACTTTGTGGGATTGTAGGCCATGTCGTGGGCGGTGGCGGCGTCGGGGAGGCCGAGCTGCTGCTGGACCATGCGGTTGACATAGGCGGCGTTCTTGCCCACCATCATCTCGGTGAGCTCGTTGTCTGTGACGGTGAGCCCGAGGCTCTCGGCCTCTGCGTTGAAGAGCTTCTCAGCAATCATGGTGTTGAGCACCTGCTGCTGGAGCTGGGCGGCGTCGGTGCGGCGTCCGGACTGCTGCTCCTGCTGCTGGGCCACCTGGACACGGCGCTGGAACTCCTGGACATCTACTTTCTGGTCGCCTGCGGCGGCGAGTGTCGTCCCGGTGCCGAACAGGGTGCGGCCCGAGGTAAAGAAGTCACCGATGATAAAAGCCAGCAAGGCGGCTCCCACGATGATGAGCAAGAGCACAGACTTGCTACGGATTTTTTCGAGTGTTGCCATTCTTATGTTTAGTGATTTTTTGTTTTTTGGCTAAAGTTGCGGTTCAGGGTTGCATTTAACGCACAAAATTACAATATTTCAGCCGAAAAAACAAAACTCTCAGGGGCCTAAAACACAAAAACATAAGCATCGAGACAAAAAATAAGAGGAGTTTCGGGGCAAAAAGCTGTTTTTATGCCTCCTCAGCTCCTCTGTGCTGTGTCGGGACGCGGGCCCGCAGGGTCACCTTACGGGCTTCTCGGCGGTCAGCGTGTTGAGCACGGTCTGGCCGACAGCCTTGAGTGTGGTCTTGTCTATGTGGTCCATGTTGTCGTTCATGGTGTGCCACGTGGGGTTGAACGACTTGGTGACGTCGTTCTTCGTCTCGATGATGTCGATGGCCGGGATGCCGGCGCGGTTGATGAAGACATGGTCGTCTATGACGGCCCCGCCGTCTACGTTGAGAAATCTCTCGCCATAGCCCGAGCGCGAGGCCACGCCCCACACCTTGTCGACAATCTGCGGGGCAGACTGGTTGGAGAAGTACTCGCGGTGAAACTTGGCGTCCATGCCGCCCACCATGTCGAGAAGCACTGCATAGCGCGGGAGCCCATCCGGGGCATAAGGCATATGCGCTGTCCAGTACTGGGTGCCCAGGGCCCACGACTCCTCATGGCTCGAGAATCCCGAGGCCTGGCCGTAGTCCTCGGCATCGACAAAGAGAATGTCTACGCCCACAGGCAGCGCCTCGGGCTCGCGGCCTATGGCGCGGGCCACCTCGAGCAGGACTCCCACACCGCTGGCGCCGTCGTTGGCGCCGTCGATGGGCAGGGCGCGATACTCCTCGGTGTCGTCGGCGTCTGCCCACGGACGCGTGTCGTAGTGGGCCACAAGCAGTATGCGGTCAGGCGCCCCGGGGTTGAAGCGCCCCATGATGTTCTGTATCCCTATGGGAGTGCCGGTGAACGGCACCACAGTGCCCTCCTGGACAATCACCGTGTCGGCCCCGTGGCGCGCAAGCTCAGAGGCAAGATAGCCGGCACAACGGCGGCCGGCCGCCGTCCCCGCCACACGCGGCCCGAAAGCCACCTGGCGCTCCATGTAGGCATATGCGCTGTCGGCATCGAAAATCAGGACAGACGAGCCCAGCGAATCTGCCGAGGCCTCAGACTGGTCGTCGGACTGTCCGCGCGAGGAACCGCAGGCCATGAGGCCGACAGCACCGAGCGAAGCCACGACAATGTATTTAAAGATATTCTTCATGCCGGATTGATAACTGTGTTTGCTATTCGAAAACATCAAGGCCGTGTCTGTTCAAGACACATTCTCTATTCCCTGCAAAGTTACAACAATGTTACAAACCCGCCACATAAATGTTACAGCAAAATATCGCCGTTAACCATTATTAACTCCTCCATGCCCTCCCAGGCTTAAAAAAACGCCCCTGACCCCAAAAACCATAGGCCTAAAAGATTGTATATATGTAGAAAATCATTAACTTTGCGCCCCCAAAGCACCCGCGGGGTCTCAGACCCGTCGGAAAAGACACAAAATCATAACACATAATATAGATATGTACTGGACACTTGAACTCGCATCCAAGCTCGAGGATGCACCCTGGCCCGCCACCAAAGATGAGCTCATAGACTACGCCATGCGCTCAGGCGCGCCCATGGAGGTGATAGAAAACCTTCAGGAAATCGAAGACGAAGGCGAAGCCTACGAAAGCATCGAAGACATCTGGCCCGACTACCCCTCCAACGAAGACTTCTTCTTCAACGAAGAGGAATACTGAGCAATAAATTTTACATACACCTGATAATCAATGGCTAAGAAATAATTAATTTTCTTGGCCATTGCTGTTTTATCCCGTTTTACCCTATAGTTTTCTTGGCTAAAGACAAAGCACCAAGGCGATGACTTGCTAAATTGCGTTTTCTTGGCCAACTTCAGCGATATTCTTGGCTAAATTCAAACGCTCCTCAGAGGTTTGTGAGTAT
>JAIDJD010000076.1 GCA_029052375.1 Duncaniella sp.
GTTCTGCGTCAGCGCCGCCAAAGACATGGGCGTGCGCCGCATGATGGAGTTCCTCGGCAACGTCGTGCCCTTCGTCAAGGATATGCCCGCCCCCGACACCACGGAGGGCATCGAGGTCAAGCCCGAGTCTGACGGCCCCCTCTCGCTCTACTTCTTCAAGACCACCGTCGAGCCCCACATCGGCGAGGTCAGCTACTTCAAGGTGATGTCCGGCACCCTCACCCCCGGCGTCGACCTCGACAACGTCACCCGCGGGTCAAGGGAGCGCATAGCCCAGATCTACTGTGTGTGCGGCAGCATCAAGACCCCCGTCGAACAGCTCTGTGCCGGCGACATCGGCGCCACCGTCAAGCTCAAGGATGTCCGTACAGGCAACACCCTCGACGGCAAGGACTGCGACTACGCCTTCGACTTCATACGATTCCCCGAGCCCAAGTACCGCCGCGCCATACGCCCCGTCACAGAGAGCGACTCCGAAAAGCTCATGGCCATCCTGACGCGTATGCACGAGGAAGACCCCACATGGATCGTAGAGCAGAGCAAGGAGCTCAGGCAGACCATCCTCCACGGCCAGGGCGAGTTTCACCTGCGCACCCTAAAATGGCGCGTCGAGAACAACGAGAAGCTCCCCATCCTCTTCGAGGAGCCCCGCATACCCTACCGCGAGACCCTCTCGCGCGCGGCACGCGCAGACTACCGCCACAAGAAGCAGAGCGGAGGCGCAGGCCAGTTCGGCGAGGTACACCTCATCGTTGAGCCCTACAACGAAGAGGCACCCCTGCCCGACACCTACACCTTCGGCAACCAGGAGTTCAAGATGAACATCCGCGACACCCAGGAGATACCCCTGCAGTGGGGCGGCAAGCTCGTGGTGCATAACTGCATCGTAGGCGGCGCCATCGACGCCCGCTTCATCCCCGCCATCGTCAAGGGTCTCATGGACCGCATGGAGCAGGGTCCCCTCACAGGCTCGTATGCCCGCGACGTCCGCGTCTGCATCTACGACGGCAAGATGCACCCCGTAGACTCCAACGAAATCTCCTTCCGCCTGGCCGCCCGCAACGCCTTCTCCGAGGCCTTCCGCAACGCCTCGCCCCGCGTCCTCGAGCCCGTCTACGACGTTGAGGTGATGGTGCCCTCGGACGTCATGGGCGACGTCATCAGCGACCTTCAGGGACGCCGTGCCATCATCATGGGCATGGAGAGCGACGCAGGCTTCCAGAAGATACTCGCCAAGGTGCCCCTCAAGGAGATGGGCTCATACTCGACGGCCCTCTCGTCCATCACCGGCGGACGCTCGTCGTTCACGATGAAGTTCGCCTCGTACGAGTACGTGCCCTCGGATGTCCAGGACAAGCTCCTCAAAGAATACGCCGAAAAGTCCCAGCCCGAGGATTAACCCCCCGACAGCTGAACACCGATACCCCCCGGAGAGACCATGACAGGTTTCCCCGGGGTTTTTGTTTTTCAGTCGGTTGTCGTTGTTGGCTGGTTGTTTCCCCATTGGCAATCAGTCGTATAGCAGTAGGGGCGCAATACATTGCGCCCGCATCCACCGGCAGGGTCGTGACCTGTGTCTTGCCTGCTCTTCATCGTTCCATCGGGGTAAGTCATTAGTGATTAGTCTTGGTTGTCAGTCGTTTGCATCAATTTGCCCCGGAAGGGGCAAC
>JAIDJD010000077.1:0-1510 GCA_029052375.1 Duncaniella sp.
TCATATACCCGCTTACTTTGGTGGGCTGCTTCTTATGTTTAAATGAGCCTGTTGTTGTGCATGGTGTCTGTTGAGTAATTGCTGACACGAATTTAGCCAAAAAATCCGAGAAAGGGTGTGACAAATGTCACACCCGCTCCCGGATTTCGGTTTTATAATGGTTTATTTAGATTTTTTAGTCGTCAGGGGTCGTTGTGCTCTGCGGGTTTGCGAAAGCGGTGGAGCTGGCGGCGAGAGATGTTGAGATATGAGGCAATCTCGCCGAGTGAGGCGACATCGAATATATGGGGGCAACGTATGCAGAGCTGTCTGTAACGCTCTTCGGCAGTATAGCGATAGTCGTTCAGGACGTGCTCGTAGGACTGTTCGAAAAGTGCTTGCAAAAACAATGTGTGAAGAGTCGGGTCGGACAGGAATCTTTCGCGGAGCAGTCTTGCTGGAATCACAAGGACTTCAGAATCTTCAAGGGCAACAATGTCGGTCGGCATGGTCTTGCCGAGCATTGAACTCAGATAGTTGGCAAGCACCGAACCTTCAAACACAAAGCCCACAGCCTTCTGATTGCCGGAGCTGTCGACCAGCGAGTGCTTGAATCCTCCGCTGATAATCAAACCGACCTGCTTGAGCACGTCTCCTGCATGGATAAAGTATTCGCCTTTGGCGAATAGGCGCTTTTCGCCAAATTTCATGCACAGTTCTCTCCAGAAGGAGAAGTCAATGGCTTTCTCGAATGCGTTGAACGCAGTATTCGAATCGGCCTCGCCGGGATATACAGGTGGTTGGCACACTCTTCAGTCAGGATAAATGGCGGTCTTGATTATATTGTCTGCTCTGTCGGCGAAAAGCTTGTAGGCATCCTGTATACGGCTCAGAGGATAGCGGTGTGTGATGAGATGCGTGGTGTCTATCTTGCCTTCTGCAATCAGAGACATGATGGCGGCGCAATCAGATGCATCAACGCCACCTGTCTTGAAAGTAAGATTTTTGCCATACATATCCGGCAGAGGCAGGGTCTGAGACTGAGCATAAAGGGCCACTATCGCAACTATGGCATTGGGCCTTGCCAGAGACCATGCCATCCTGAATGTCTCTTCAGTCCCGGCTACCTCGATGACACGGTCAGCGCCACGGCCGTCTGTCAGCCCCGCCAGAACGTCTCCGCAATCGTCCGGGCCTGTGACTGAGACATGAGGATAATGCTCTCGGACAAAGCGCCGACGGCCCTCGTCTGTCTCACACACCACAATGTTGCGTGGGTGGCAGAGTATTGCACACTCGAGAGTGCAGAGACCAGTCGGGCCTGCTCCGATTATCAGCAGGGTGTCGTCATTAGAAATCTCCGCAATCTTTGCGGCCCAATAGCCAGTGGCTAGGATGTCGCCCACAAACAGAGCCTGCTCGTCGCTGACGCTGTCGGGAATCGGAGTCAAACCGTTGTCTGCATACGGGACGCGGACATATTCTGCCTGACCTCCGTCTATGCGGCATCCGAGCTTCCAGCCTCCTGTAG
>JAIDJD010000077.1:1520-2644 GCA_029052375.1 Duncaniella sp.
CCCTGCGGCAATAGAAACAGGCGCCGCAGAATGTCTCGACACTCACCGCAACCCTCTGTCCCGGACTTACAGCTGTGACCTCGGCGCCGACAGACTCTACAACGCCTACCATCTCGTGGCCGACGGCTATGCCTGTCAAGGCCTGCGGGACCGTGCCGTGCAGTATATGAAGGTCTGAAGAACATATACTTGAAAGAGTCACGCGGACAATGGCGTCTTTCGGGTCTGCAATCTCAGGCTTGGGCTTCTCCACAAGCTCAAACCTGCCCGGAGCTGTATATGCCAATGCTTTCATACTGTCACTCTGATTTCGCCTCGAAACCGACAGGATTGTTCATGATGGCAATGTGTCTTGAAGAGAGACCGAGAAGAGAGAGAATCTCGGCCGACTTCATCGTGGCGCGAGGGACAGTGGCAAGGCCAAGCCCGGCACAGGCTACAGATATATTCTCGCTCACTATGCCGGCATCCACAGCGGCCATCATTCCGGCACGCTCGCCGATATTGCCAAACTTGGCCATGTCAGCTATCATCACAAGGCTTACCGGAGCCTGGCAGACAAAATCCTGGCCAGCGGCAACAAGGCTCCTGTGGTCGCCCGCCGCCACCTGCCTCAGCGAGTGTGTGGAGGGTATATATTCGCATACTCCATCCTTGCTGAACACAAAGAGGCGTATCTCCCTGAAGTTGCGGCATGAGGGCGCTGTCAGTTTGCCATCGGCACGGTTCTGTCCCATAGCGGCCCACAGAAGATTGCCGAGATCCCTGTCTGACAATTCCCGGTCGGCAAAATTTCTTACTGATTTCCTTTGGGCAAAAGCCTCCATCACGGGCACTCCGGCCGTCAGTTCTGGGCTTGGAAGAGCCTTCTCCTCAGCCGTTGCGGAAACGGCAGCCAATCCGAGGGCCGCAGATATTATATATTTCTTCATTGTCTAAGGACTGCATTTTGTTTCAACAGCTCAAAGTTACAAATAAAAGCTGAATGGCAAGCCAGGAGAATCATTAAATCCATCAGACTTGCCTTAGGGTTCATACAATCATGAGAGGATTGTTTTTGAATAAAAGCGAGTTGACTCAAATTTTGAATCAACTCGCTTGTCATGAAGGCTGACTCTAATAGA
>JAIDJD010000078.1 GCA_029052375.1 Duncaniella sp.
CTATCAGCTTGTTCAGACGGCTCTCGTATAGCTCGGGGTCGCGTCTGACGCGACTTATGTTGTCTATCCTTACGCGCTGATACAGCGGGTGGAATCTCTTGAATCTCTCCCAGGCCTCGGGCCTGGCCTTGAAGATTTCTGCAATCTCGGGCATAATCTCAAACTCCGCCTCAAGGTCGGGGCATACCGCAAGGCCTCTGTCTGTCATCAATCCGAGCTTCCTGAGGCGCCGGCACCGCTCTTTGTTCAGCTCGGTCCATTTGCTCCTCGGCACACGCGGCCCGAAGCGCTGTAGCGAGACGCCCTCCACATTTTTGACTGTCGAGTCAATCCATCCGAAGCATAAGGCCTCTTCGACTGCGTCAAGATACCACAGGGAGTCGGTCGGAGGCGTCTTGCCCCGCTTCACGGCTATCCAACATTCCTTTTCGGTGGTGCTGTTGTCTGCAAGCCATGCGCGGAAATCGCCGCGGGTATGTATGTCAAGTATGTTTTTGGGTGTCATTCGGTTGTTCTTGTTTAAGGGTTTTCCTCAGCATATGGCTGAGCCACATCATGGCCTCGCTTATGGCCAGGTAGACTGCGGCATAGGCTGCGAAACACGGCTCGGCCATGTCGAAGAACAGCCACGAGCCGGCAAGGAATGTCGTGGCCGACACAGGCGGCAGATATCTCATCCGGCGGATATCCTTCCCGCATCTGTATCCGAGTATTGCTGAGTAAATCGGATTGACGACATAGAAAAGCATCATGCACAATGCCATCCCTGCATTCTCAGGCGCAAAGGCGGCTGTCGCAAGTGGCAGCAGGAACATGATGGCCACAGTGGCCGTCAGCCATACCGAGAATCTGTCTCGCCTCTCTGTCCCGCCTCTGGTATCAGTTGTCGCCATTGTGGTCGGTTCGTGTGTATAGAAGTTCATCGTGGTCTGTGGCACACCAGAGTTCTCTGAAATCGCCGCTCATCAGATAATACTCGTCGAGACATCCGCAGTCGGCTATGAAGTCGTGTATGTCGCAGAAGAGGCCGTGATATACGGCGTACTGAGCATTGTTGATGTCGATAATCAGGAATAGAGGACGGTCTCGGGCAATATATTCGGGAAGTCTCCAGTATGGGTCTTTGTCTGGAGTCCCGAGTCTCTCCGCAGGATGCCTGAGGCTGAGCCATAAAGCCCTGGGGTCTCCATTGACGAAATTCTCTCTCAGCGATTTGAGAACGCCCGATTTGTCTTTCCCGTCCAGGAATTCAAGCCTGAGGTTGTTGTCGCGCACTGTCCTGAAAAACTCGCCATATTCCTCGCTTACTCCTGTGGCCCGGGCCAGAATCAGCTGGTATTCAAGCGTCATCCTGCAGACTTCATCCATCGTCTCTTCGAGCGTCTCTTCTGGGCTTTCAAATCCGGCTATAGCTTGGTCCATGTTGCCGTTTTCATATATGGAGGTGAAGAAGAGCGGATTGGAG
>JAIDJD010000079.1 GCA_029052375.1 Duncaniella sp.
CTCGCTAACTATGCCGACGTGCCGCAGCAGATGATGTCTGCCATCGTGGAGAGCAACCGCACTCGCAAGGACTTCATAGCCGACCAGGTGCTGAAAAAGGCCGGATGGTATGCCTACTCCAACGCCAACACCTTCGGCAACGCTCCGGAGAAAGAGTGTGTGATAGGCGTCTACCGCCTGACGATGAAGTCCAATTCGGACAACTTCCGCCAGTCGTCCATACAGGGCGTAATGAAGCGCATCAAGGCCAAGGGCGCAACGGTGATAATCTACGAGCCCACGCTCGAGGACGGCTCGACGTTCTTCGGGTCGCGCGTTGTCAACGACCTCGCCGAGTTCAAACGTCTCTCTAAGGCTGTCCTCGCCAACCGCACAGCCCCTGAGCTGGCAGATATCGCAGACAAGGTCTACACTCGCGACCTCTTCTCTCGAGACTGATACATCCCCCCCCGCGGATTTCGCAAACGTCACGAAGCCGGGTGCTCACGCATCCGGCTTCGACAATCTAAACCAAAAATACCATTGAATCAATACCTAAACATGAATATCTTAACCTTAATAACCAATCTGATGTCTTAGGTCCCTATCGGGATTGTCTTCCGGGACTTTCTTTTTCCCTTCTGACATTACAAAGATACGCACTGCGCGGATGAGGACAAATTTTTTCGCATACAATATTACGCATTTTTTACCCAAAATTTAATCTTTACATATACACCACTGATTTACTGCGGTTTAACCCCAGTGCGAAATAATTACAATTTTGTTACTGCTGACAGGATTGTTACAATCCCGTGAATCGTCGGAACAGGCAAAGGAATGGAAGCGACAGAGACCCGCCGCCAGGCAGACCTCTTCCCGACACTTCTCGACGTAATGGGGATTGCAGACTACAGTCCGAGACATCTGAACGGCGTGCAATATCGCGGAATGGGCACAAGCTTATTCTCCGAGCCCGACGGCAACGACGGCCCGGCGCGAGAACTCTCGGAAATGATGATTACAGGTATGCTCTTCAACTCTAAGTAAGGAGGCCCCACCGCATGGCCAAAGACACAGGCATCGGCTCCATGGCCATACCGCACAAGGCGCAGGCGGAGAGATGGTCTCTGCGACCTCTCTCCGCCTGAAGGTCAGACAGCAAACCTGACGTCTACAAAGGGGCGGGCGCCGGCCTCGACCGAGGCTGCGCGCACCTTGAAGCCGAAGAGGCTGTGCCTGCTGTTGATGAGCGCACACCTCACCGGGGCATGGCCGCAATAGATGGCCGCAGAGCCAAGCCTCCCGGGACGGCTGACGCTCTCATAGAACGCATACATGACGATAGGCCTTGCCTTGAAGGGCTTGAGGCCTGTGGCACGCAACATACTATCTCTGGCTTCTGCCCTCTGGCGCAGCAGGTCTTCACGATTGTAGACACTGAACATCGCCTTGCACGATGCTCCCTTGGCGATGGTCTCCCTCACCACAACCTCCTCATCCGAGGTTGCGGCGATGATGCTGTTGTAGATTGACTGGAGGTCTGATTCGATAGTTGCTTTCATACGTTGGAAAAGTTTAGAGATAAAAAAATACCGGTTGCCGATGCCACTGCGGACTCTGGTGTGGCTGCAACCGATTTCACCTGTTTGCCGACATAATTGCCGGCGTCCGCTCAGTCTTTCGATGTTCTCTTTAGCCAATTCCTTGCAGTAAGGATACAGCATGGGCTGTCAGCTAATTGAAATCGATAAGAAAGTGGACTTGAACAGGTTTCTCTAAACCATGTATGAATGCGTTCGTCGCCGAACTGCACTGCAAAACTAATAATAGTCTTTGATTTCTCCAAAAAAAAATGGAACTTTTTTTTTCAGACAGTCGATTTTTGAAGCGTTTTTGGATGGCTGACTACGGCTGAGCCGTTGAATTTATCAAAGAACATTCTCAGCGTCCGGCCCTGAGGTTTGCCAACTAAGCGGCCACCAATCAACCACCGGGGAAATCCAGCAGACCCGGCAGGGGCGTTTGTGAGCGTCGAGATATAATAATCAAACCCGTGGCTCTTGCGAGAGCTACGGGCTTGACAGAGTGTCCGAGATGAGATTCGAACTCACACAGCCTTTCGGCCACTACCCCCTCAAAGTAGCGTGTCTACCAATTTCACC
>JAIDJD010000008.1 GCA_029052375.1 Duncaniella sp.
CAACGGTAGAATACACTGTCGCCGAGGCAGGTCAACGAATTGGGGAGCATAGCCGAAGTAATGCTGGTGGAAGCAAATGCCTGCGAGCCTATGCTTGTGATGCCCTCGTGGAAGTCGAACGACGGGAGCGAAAGATTGCGGTAGAAGGCACGGTCAGGAATTTCAGTCACCTGATTGCTGAGAGTGAGCTTGGCAAGCTTGTTGCACTCGGCAAAACTCTCTCTTCCGATACTCTTGCAGTTGTCAAGCTTGATTTCTGTCAAATTAGCACAGCAGGCAAAAGCTCTTTCGTTGAGCTCGACAGGAGCGCCGGACAGGTCTATAGATGTCAGTGCCGTACATCCTTCAAATGCACACATACCTATCTTTCTGATAGTCTTCGGGAGGGTTATTGACTTCATCTCGGCGAAATTAAAGAAGGCAGTGTGGCCGATTTCGGTCACAGTGTAAATCTCGCCATCATTAATCAAAGTGGTGGGTATATCGAAAGATGGTATTCCGCGAGACCCACTGATGATGGATGCCGTCTTGGTCTCGGGGGCCAGCTCGTAGCTTATCTTATCCTTGCGGAGCATTACATGACCATCCGCCAGGCCGGGCAGATTCTCGTCTCCTACAATATGTGAGCCAAAATATTTCCAGCCTGTTGCTCTTTTATAAAGTTCAAGCGTAGCCTCAGGCACTCTTACAGATTTCACGGCATTATAAAAGGGGACAAAATCATAATGTATGAAATAACCATCTACCGCAGGGGGAACCAAGCTGCGACTGACCAATTCTGTTATACTGGGCCCACGCCATTCGCTGTAAGTTGTTCCTGCAAGATGCCATTTTATCAAGCCGAATATGTTGCGACCTATGTTTCTCATATTGGCTCCAAACGTCACCTTATGCAGACTGCTGCAGGCTGTGAAGACATTTGAGCCAAGTGTAGTGACATTGTCCGGAAATACTACTGACGGCCCCAGACTCATACATTCATAGAAAGCATTAGCCTTAACCTCTTCGAGAGATTCCGGAAATTCGATTCCAGAAATCGATGTTTCACTCAATGCATACTTGCCTATGGTCTTCAGACCCTCGGGCAGAGTTATGGCCTTCAGTGATTTTACATTAAAGAATGCGCTGTCGCCCAAGGCTATGACATTATAGCCGTTGCTTCCGTCCGAGACAACGGCAGGAACGTTCACGTCTGCGAAGGTGTACTTGTCACTTTTGGAATAAGTCACCTCCACACCGCCCTCCACGATGTTGTAGTAGAGGTCGCCGGCCTTGAAGTCGTAGGCGCCGGCCGTGCTTCCGCCGAGGACTAAGGCGAGAAGCAGCATCTGATTCATCATACTCTTTCCCATTGCTTAAATATTTTTTGGATTACTTAGTAGATTTTTGGCAAGTTAAACAGTTTACAGCACAAATCCAAAATATTTTTAAATATTTAAACTTTATTAACACTTTATCAACCAAACGGACAATACTCTATGATTTTGACCGTGACATCATGTATAAGAACCGATTAGCCTAAATAGGGTGAAGACGTCGTATTCTTATTGTATTATTGCATCGGAATTGTTATCTTTGCATATCTCAAACCATTCAGATTGTACCATGAAACTAAACCGTATCATTATGCTTGCGGCGCTCGCGGCGCTGTCTGCCGGACAGGACGCGGAGGCGCGGACGACAGAGAGCCTCTCGAGAGACTGGCTCTTTGTGCGCGGCGACTCGGCCGTCTATGCCTCGCCCGACTTCACCCCGCAGGGATGGGAGACCGTCAACCTGCCCCACGACTTCCTCATCTCACAGCCGTGGGTGCCCCCGGGCGCCGACGAGAAGGCAGACCTCAACAACTCTATGGCCAATATCAAGAGCCGTCTCAGCTCGCGAGGCTTCAAGGAGCCGGGCGTCGCCTGGTACAGACGCGAGTTCGCCCCGCCCGCCGAATGGAAGGGACGCAGGGTGCTCCTCGACTTCGGGGGCATAATGCTCGTGGGCGACGTGTGGTTCAACGGGCAGAAGGTCGGAAAGACAGACTACGGCTATCTCGGCTTCGAGGCAGACATCACCCCGCTCATCAACTGGGACGGCCCCAACGTGATAGCCGTGCGAGCCGATACAGGCAAGCCGGAGAACTCGCGCTGGTACACCGGCGGCGGCCTCTACCGCGACGTCAAGGCCGTGGCCACCGACCCCGACCTCTACTTCACACGCCACCCCCTGCACATCACCACTCCCGTGGTGTCTGAAGAGAAGGCCACCGTGCGCATCGGCGCCGAGATAGCCAACCGACACAAGGACATGAAGCAGATACCGGTCCGCCTCACCGTCACCGACCAGAAGGGCGACACCGTCTATACAGCCGAGCGCGGGCTGGCCTTCAGCCGGCGCCAGCGCGTCAACGAATATCTCGTTGACAGCATCACCCTCGCCTCCCCTGCCCTCTGGGACACCGAGACGCCCAACCTCTACACCGCCACGCTGACCCTGCTCGACAAGGACGGACGCCCCACAGACACCGTAGAGGAGACCTTCGGCATACGCTCGCTCGAATATTCGCCCGAGTTCGGCCTCAAGCTCAACGGCAAGAAGACCCTGCTCAAGGGCATGGCCAACCACCACACACTCGGCGCCCTCGGCGCGGCCGCCTATCCCGCGGCGCTCGAGAAGCGCATAAAGCTCCTCAAAGAGTTTGGCTTCAACCATATCCGCACCTCACACAACCCCTACAGCGAGGAGTTCATGGATCTCTGCGACAAGTATGGAATACTCGTTGTGGACGAGCTCTACGACAAGTGGACTCAGAACTTTGCCGGAGGGCGCATAGACTGGATGCAGCTCTGGCCCCACGACGTACCCGAGTGGGTAAAGCGAGACCGCAACCACCCCTCGGTGGTGATGTGGAGCCTCGGCAACGAGCTGCAGATGCTCTGGGAACTCCCCTACGCCGACTGGGGCGTGACACCCTACCGCCTGCAGAAGACCCTGCTCAACCGCTACGACACCACGCGCCCCGTCACCGTGGCCATGCACCCCCGCTACCGCAGTGTGGAGACCGACTCGATACCCGCCCCGCTGGCTCTCGCCACAGACGTGGCCTCGTACAACTACCGCTATATGTACTTTGCCGGCGATGCCAGGCGCTACCCCCACCTGATGTTCTACCAGAGCGAGGCCAACCACTCGGGCATGGGCCCCAACTGGTATGGCATGGACCTCGACAAGGTGCTCGGCCTTGCCTACTGGGGCATGATAGACTATCTGGGCGAGTCGGCAGGCTGGCCCGCCAAGGGATGGGCACAGGGCGTCTTCGACATCTCGCTCCGTCCCAAGCCCGACGCATACTTCCTGCGCAGTTTCTTCAAACCTGACGAGCCCGTGGTGCATATCGGCGTCGTAGATTCTGACAAATCACTGATGTGGAACGACGTCCAGGTGGGCACCAAGACCCTCTCTGACCACTGGAACCGCAAGCCTGGGAGCCACGTTGACCTCTACACCTACACCAATGCCGACGAGGTAGAGCTGCTGCTGAACGGCAAGAGCCTCGGACGACGCGCCAACGACACCGCCGACATCAACAAGCGCAACCGCATCTTCTGGGACAGCATCCCCTACGCCCCCGGCACCCTCGAGGCCCGCGCCTACCGCAAGGGCGAGGCCAAGCCCGTGGCCACACACCGCATCAAGACCGCAGGCGAGGCCTCCAGGCTCAAGGTGACCCCCGACGCCACGACATGGAAGGCCGACGGCACTGACCTGATGCACCTCACCGTAGAGGCCGTAGACAAGAAGGGCACCATAGACCCCTCGGCCTCGCAGCTCGTCACATTCGAGGTCGAAGGCCCTGCAGAGATAGCAGGTGTGATGAACGGCAACATCACCTCGGACGAGCTCTCCACCGGCAACACCCGCTCGCTCTACCAGGGCGCGGCCCAGCTCATCCTCCGCTCCATGCCCGAGGCAGGCCCCGTCACCCTCACCGTCTCGGCTCCCGGCCTCAAGACACAGAAGGTGATGCTCAAGACCGAATAATCATCCCCACACGGATACATACAAATACCTCCCCCGCGCGGCGCCGAGCGCCGGGGAGGTATTAATAAGTGATATTATAAACAACAACCACCCCACGGAACCGGAATAAAAGTA
>JAIDJD010000080.1 GCA_029052375.1 Duncaniella sp.
TAATTTTGTATTGCCCTAATGGAATAATGGGTAAGAACATTGAAATAATGCCGTGTGCAATTCGTGAACAACGGAAATCGTGGCATTACAATATTCTGAATACTACTTAGTTACAATGATAAACCTCGGCTTCTCCGGGGTCACCACCAAAACTCAATCACTTATAAATCAAGTGGTTGAGTTTTTTCGTTATAGACATTTTGTCCACAAATTGTGAGTCCGCGGATATTCGGTCAGCGGAATTATCAATACTTGTCATAGAAGCCATGCCCTGAGGCAAATTGCTGTCTGTGTCCATGATATTTCATCACTGGCCAGATATGTTTCTTGTCTTCCGGAAATCAGATTCACAAAAAAGCATCCCCTGAGCGCGCTGTGCGCTCAGGGGATGCCGGGTATTTGCTGCGGTGCGCAAGATTATCTTACGATGAGCTTGGCCACCTTAGACGATGCTTTCACTACATAGACTCCGGTGGTTGCGCGGACTTCGGTCTCAGCCTTGCCAAGGCCGTTGTACAAGACGCGGCCATCGGCGGCAGACACCATAACGGGGAGACCTTCGCATCCGGAGATCACGATACGTCCGGCCTCGGCGCGGATTACGATGTCATCAGCCGAGGGGAGAACTATCGCCGAAGAGCCTGCGGCAACTGTCTCGGAGCCTTTCGACTCGCGCACACCGTAGAGTGCGGTCACAGTCCAGAGGTGTGAGTCGGGATTGTCTACATTGTCGGTATAGGATGTGGTGGCGACAGGGGTCTCGTTGACAAGCTGGCCGTCGCGGTAGACATTGTAGCCTGTCACCTCCATTCCGTATGACGAAAGGGGTGTGAATGTGACGTCGTCGAGCATCAGCATGAACGAGTTGGTCGCACACGAGCGGATGGCAAAGTAGCGGGCGCCCTTGGGCAGGTCGGTCTGGCAGAGTGTCCATGTGCCGGGCACTTTGTCGACATTGAAGCCTGTGGCGGTGAAGTCTGCCGGGTCGAGCGAACCGGTCGAGTAGAGAACCTCGATACGTTCGGGATAGTCAGAGTTGTAGCTGCGGGCGTAGAACGATACGGTCTGTGCGTCGCCGCTGAGCTCGGGAGATATGGCCCAGTCGTCGGTAGTGCCGTTGTCGTAGCGCGCAAACGCCGCGAGATACTGCTTGCCTGAATGGGGGCTCAGGTATTTATTGCCCTCAAACATCCCGACGGTGCTGAACATGAAGAACGACGCGAGAGTCTTTCCGGCGTCGATTCCGGGGAGGTCTACCTCGCCGAAACCGCAAATCGCCGAGGCGTCAAGGTCTCTCATGGCCCATCCTTCGGCATAGTGGCTCCAGGCCTCGGTCGACTCGAAGTCGTCGGTGACGGGCGATGCCGGGGCGGCGGCTATCTCGGGTGCATTCCAGGAGAGAGCCACACTGGCGCCGTCGGCGGCCTTGATGGCGGTCAGAGCGGCAGGCGCAGGGAGGGGCGACACCATAGGTGTCACTACAAATGTCTCCGAAGCGTCGTTGTCAGGTGTGGTGTCGCCGGTATGAGACACCACAGCCTTGAAGGCGATGGCCTTATCGGCGAGGGGGCTCATGGTGGAGGTGAACTCTACCGAGCCGTTTCCGAGCGAGGGTATGTCGGCTCCATCGGCGGTGGCATAGAGGCTGTCGTCGGCATAGAGCTCTACGACATAGCCCGAGGCATTGTCGCTGCCGTTGTTGGCGATATCGACAGCAATCTTGAACTCCTCGCCGCCCCTGACATGGGCAGGCGCGCTGACAGCCTTTATCTCAAGGTCGATACCGGCCATAGACTCGACATTGATATTGTCGATATATGTCGAGATATAGGGACGGTCGTGGGTGGTGGCGGTGAACTTGAGGCTTATGTTTTGGCCTGCATACCCGGCGAGCGAGAGAATCACCTCGTGCCATCCGCGAGTCTGTCCGATTTCCACAACGGTCTTGTTGAAGATCTCGGTCCACTCGCCGCCGTCGGCGCTCACAGCCACGGCCAGAGTGTTGAGGTCGTTCCCGTCGTTGTCAGGAGTATAGCTGTAGAATCGCAGGATGGGGGCCTTCATGTCGGCCAGGCTTATCTTGCCGGTCGTCATAGCGCCGCAGTATCCTGCAAAATATCCGTTCATGGTCATCAGGCCGCCGTCGCCGTCCTGCGACACAACGTCGCTGTTATCGGCCTGGGGTGCCCAGTTGCCATAGTTGATGCGCTCGGCCAGGTAGATGGTAGATGCACGGCCGCCGGCATACGACTCATGGAATTCGTTGTAGGGAGTGCCTGCGGGGATGCTCTTAGTCTCAGTCTTTCCGCTCTCGCCTCCATCGGTGACAGCCGAAACGGAATACTGTACAAACTTCTGGCTTCCGGCCTCTACCCCTGCGAATGTGTACGAAGTGCCGGACACGTTTTCTGCTATAGGTTCGCCGTAAGCATTGACGTCATAAATATTGTAGCGCACTTTGGCGGGATTTATCGCGTTGCCGTCGGCAGAGAGAGACACCTCGTCCCACGACAGAGCAATCTCGCCGTCCGAGACCTCGGATATGGCCACCGCCTCTGGTGCGGCTGCCAGCGGAGTGCCTACGAAGGCTGTCAGAGAGGCTTCGGGCCCTGCATCCTCGCCCTTGAAGGCAACGGCGCGGTATGTGTGGTCGCCGCCCTGCTCGAGGATATCATCGAAGGTGAGGAGAGCACCGGGAGCGGGTGCAGTGAATGTGTGGACAAGGGCTTCGCCGCGGCTGAGTTCGATGCGGTCGATGGCCGAGAGGGCGGCGCCGCTCATGTCTGTCTCCGGGGCCTTGAACGACACAGCTGCCTTGTAGTCTCCGTTTGCATCGGGAGTAACGGCAAGCTCGGTGGGACGCGAGGGGGCTCCGGCGCTTATGCCTGCCTCCACAGATATCATGCACACCTCAAGGTTGTACATATCGGCGGCGGATATGCCGTGCAGGCCTATGTGGTATGTGCCGGTAGCGGCAGGTGCAATGAAGCCGCCGAATGTCTCGTATTCGCCCGAGAGTGTCACAGGCTCCACGAGTGTGGATGTCATGTCGGCAGGCGCGGCGCCGGCACCCCACTTGGCTTCGATTTTCTCAGGATAGCGCGCGTTGGAGCTGCGGGCCTTGAAGGTGGCGCGATAGAACTTGCCTGCCTCAAGCATCAGAGGGGGAGATATGAGCCAGTCGTCCATGGCAACCGAGCTGTACTTCACGCGCACGAGGCCGGACGCGTATTCCCACGTTTTGCCGTCGCCGTTGGCATCGACCACGGTGAAGAATCCGATAGACTCGGGCGCACTGAAATCCTCGGTCCAGGGGAGCACTGGATTGCCGCACACCACCTTGTTGGACTCGGTTGCTTCCGACACACAGGCGTGGTTGTCGGCTGTGACGGTATAGCTGTAGGCCTGCATTCCTGCCGCGGCGTCGGGAGTGTCTGTCACGGATGTCTCAGAGACATTGCGGGCTATCACGATATTGCCGGGGAGGCGTGTCACAGTATAGGTCAGCGCGGCCGCATCGATATATCCGCCGTCGGCAGACTCCGACACGGGATTCCAGGACACGGCTACGGTGCCGTCGGTGTTCTCTGCCTTCACACCTTCGGGGGCCAGCGGAGTGCCGAAGCCCACAAACTTGTCGACAGTCACCTTGGGCGACGAGCCCTTGTCGTTGGCCACTGAGACAGTAAAGGTATATTTACCGCGCTCGGCAACGGCAATCGGAGCCTTTGTGACGGCGCCGAACGCTGTGGTGCCCGATGCGGCCTCTATACCGTTGCAGAGGACTGTGTATGAGAGCTGTCCGGAAGCCTCGGTGCCATCGTAGAGCGTCGAGGGAGCGGTAAAGCTGACATATCCTGAGAGCGAGCCGCCCTCAAAGACGGCTTCAGCGCCGGCCACAGCCGCGGGAGCATCATCCTCGGCCGGAGGTGTAGGCACGTAGAGACCCACCACCTGGCGTCCCTCTGCAAAGTCCATGAGCTTGGTGGCCGCGCCGGTGTTGAGGTCAACCTCGCAGAGATATGTCTGAGGGCCGCCGGGACCAACAGTCCAGAACATACGTCCTGAGCGGGGGTCTATTGTCGCAGAACCGGTGATGAGCGGGAGCTGACCGGTCTCGCCGATGAGTGTGGTCTCGCCGGTCAGACGGTCTATTTTGTGCAGCGACGAGGAGTTGACAGTGACAGATGTGCCATTAATCTCCACATCCGACGATATGCCGTAGAGCTGTCCCGAAGGGGCCGCGGCGATTGCAATCCAGTTGCCCTCCATCTCTCGGATGGGGGTGACGGTCTCGCCTGACTTGTCGTAGGTGATTGTAGCGAACACCATGCCTGTGTTTTTCTCGTTGGAGAAGAATCCGTATATTTTGTCATCATAGGGATTCAGGGTCAGGTCGTAGGGCAGCGCTGTGAGTTTGGGATAATTGGTCCAGAGCTTCGAGCCATCGGTCATCGAATATGCGTCGACATAAACGACTGTACCATACTGAGCATTGCATCGCGTTGCATAATATACGTCTCCGTACATTACTCCATTGTAGAACGATGCATAACCGGGATCCATGGCAATATCCATCTGCCATGAGCCGGCTTCTGTTACCGGAAGCGTCCACAGACCTGTCAGTGTTTCATCCTGAGATGAAATCACCATGCCTTTCATCTGAGGCACAGTAGTGGATGTGTCGGCGGCGAACGATGGAACAGACATTCCAACGGCATAGAGAGCCGCCAACATAGAAACAAAATTTTTCATTTAATTAATTAAGTGATTATGATTGGATGTATATCGCCATGATATACACAATTTTATCAGTGCAAAGATACTGAAAATAGCTGTCATTTCAAAATGCGCCCCCAATTGCCACTCATTCACATCGCTATTCACATCGCAATTCACATCGCCATCCACCCTGCCGCAGTCCGGCGCCTCAATATGCCCGCCAATGATATCTGCATCTATCTGCATCCCCGCCGTGCATACCGCGCGACGTGCGGCGGCCTCACCTCGGGAGGTCTCTGACCTTGCGGCAGGGATTGCCTACGGCGAGGGTATAGGGCTCTATATCCTTGGTCACCACGCTGCCGGCGCCTACCACAGCCCCATCGCCTATGGTGACGCCCGGAAGAACCGTCACATTGCTCGCTATCCACACATTGTCGCCGATGGTTATCGGGCGGGCACACATTATGCCTCGGTTGCGGGGCCCGGCCTCAAGCGAATGGATTATGGTACAGAGGCTGACGTTGGGCCCGATGAACACATTGTCGCCGATGGTCACGTCTGCCTCGTCGAGAATCACGAGGTTGAAATTGCCCGTAAAATTATTGCCCACACTGATGTTGTACCCGAAGTCGCAGTGGAACGGAGGATTGATTATCAACTTCTCTCCCGTCGAGCGGAACAGCCCCCGGATAATAGCCCGGCGTTCATCCTTGCGCGAGGGAGGCAGAGAGTTGAACTCAAAACACTTTTCCTCACACCTTGCCAGGTCTCGGCCAAACTCTTCGGCAAAGCCATCCACCCACACCCCCGCCCTCAGCAGAGCGATATTGTCCATTGCATCGTTCAGATTTTCCATACGGCAAAATTACAAAAAATCCGAATACAGCTCAAAAACGGGCCACTAATTCCACGACGGCCTTGGAGCGGTCCGAGGGGGTGCGGGGGTTGAGAGACTGCTCGTAGTTGAGGCGGATGTCGGCCTGGAGCGGAGCCCGTCCGAGGCTGAGGGTGACGCCTCCGGTCAGACGGTGGCGCGCCTCGGTTTCGGCGCCGCCGTCGGCCCCTATCCAGTCGTATCTCCCGACAAAGGATATACCGGTGAACACCTTGCCCAGTGGCAACCGGCAGACGCCGAAAACATCCACCGCATCCACCGGAGCGAAGGCCCCGTGACGATAGTTCTTGCGCAGATACTCAGCCTCGACGTGCCATCGGCCATCATCCCAGAATCCGCCCGCCGAATAAAACATCGCGCGCACATCGCCCTCGCTCCCCTTGCGGCAACCGCCCGAGAGCGTCCACCCACGGGCGGGCACAACCTGAGCCTTGAGGGCAAAGTCGAGGCTCCCGGGGCCGGGGCCGTTGAACACTCCGCCCTCCAGCGTCAAGGGCACACGCCCGCCCGAGCGCCACTCCACGACCGCACCCATGTCGCGCACGCTCTCCTTGGCTATGAAAGACCTGTCGGCAAAATACTGAGTATGCGGCGAGCGGTGGGCATCGATGGTGAACGGCACCCTCATATGCCCCATCCTCAGGCCAAGACCCTCGGCAGGATACAGACTCACATACACATCGAGTATCTTCATCTCGCCCTTGTCCGAGAAGTCTGCCTCGGCCTTGTATCCCGCCACAGGGGCCACCTTGCCGGCGACGCTCATCCTGGCGTTGCGCACACCGAAGCGTCCGTCACCTGTCCCCGTCGTCCACTCATACCGCGCACGGACAGTGGAGTGAAACTCAAGGCCTGGCACACCTCCGCCATCCTCGCCGCGCGCTCCGAGGGCCAGAAGTGCGGCAAGGGCCAGCCACGCGGCCCTCATCGCCTCGAACTGTAGTCTGCGTCGCGCAGTTTGGCGAAGGCACGCAGATACTTGCGCACGGCCGACACCATCTCTTGCGTCTCCTGCAGCATATTGACATACACATACAGCACACTCATCTCGGCCGGGTCGCCGTCGCGGAGCCGGTCGCTGACGCCGTGATAGATATCAGAAATCCTGTCCTTGATATTGTCACACCGCCGGCGCAGGCGCGTGATAGCCTCCACGTCGCCGCTCTTCATCAGCTCGAGAGTGTCCCTGAACAGGGCGTCCACCTCCATGCGCACATACTCATACCCCTCGCGGTGGCTTGCCGGGAGCGGCATGAAGTTGTTCTCGACGTGCTCCTTGCACACCTCGTTGATGCGCCAGAGATTGTACAGTATGCCCATGCAGCAGTTGTTGCCCAGATAGAACCACGGGCTCTTCTCTATGGCCATCTCCCTTGGCAGGCAACGCAGGCAGAGCGTCTCCTTGCGCCGCGCGCTCTTCAGCACAGCCTTCTCTCTCGACAGCGCCCTCTCAGCCTTGCCCAGCAGGCGCGAGTTCTCGCCTATGAAAGCCCCGGCTATATCGCCATAGCGCTCGCGGGCAAAGGTCATGAACCTCTGCTGATGCTCGTTGATGAAGAGCTCTACCAGAGGCCATGTCTGCCCCTTGTCTTCGGTATGCACGATGGTCTGGAACAGGGCGTCGGCATTGTCGGTCTCGCCGCGCGAGGAGAAACGGCGGTTGCTCCTCACTATCAGCACTATGGTCAGCACGCCGAGCAGCATCATGGCCCACTGGCCGCCGTAGTGCATGGCGGCCACCACGATGCCGGCGCCGATAAAGGCCACTCCGGCGGTGACAAACCATCCGCCTATCACCGAGATGACACCCGTGATTCTGAACACGGCGCTCTCGCGCCCCCAGGCTCGGTCGGCCAGCGAGGTGCCCATAGCCACCATGAAGGTGACAAACGTCGTGGAGAGCGGCAGCTTGAGCGAGGTGCCCAGGGCAATGAGCGCACCGGCGAGCACAAGGTTGACCGACCCGCGCACGAGGTCGAAGGCGGCGCCGTCCTCCATGATGCTCTCATCGGCGTCGAACCTGCGGGCAAACCACCGCCTGACGCCCACAGGGGTCACGCTCCTGACCCACGAGACCAGAGACAGCGACCACCTGACGAGCCTGCGGGCTATCCTCGACGACCCGAACATCTCGTCGCCCCCCTGCTGGCTGCCGAGCCCAATCTCGGTCTTGGCCACATTTCTCGCCTTGGGCGACGTAGCCAGCGACACCACCATGATGACGCCGGCGCCGACCAGAAACCACACGGGAGTGTCGGCAGGACCGTTGAGCGACCCCATCATGAACCCCATGGCATCGCCGCCTCCGTTGGCCACATAGTCCTGATAGGACGCAAGGCCGCTGAGCGGCACACCGATGAAGTTGACCAGGTCGTTGCCCGCAAAGGCCATGGCCAGGGCGAAGGTGCCCATCAGCACTATCACCTTGAGCACATTGACCCTGAAGATATGCAGCACCTGCATCAGCAAGGTGAAGAACACCAGACACCCGCATATTATCAGCCCGGTATTGGCGGCTATCCACGCCTTGACAGCCGGAGTCATGAAGGCGAGCTCCTTGGCCCCCTTGATCAGCAGAAAGTAGACAATGGCCGTAGAGCAGAGGCCGCCGAAGATACCTATCTTCCACTTGAGCCGGCTGCGGTAGTTGAAGGAAAATATTGTCCTCGACACAAACTGGACCACTGTCCCGAAAAAGAACGCAATGGCCACAGACAGGAATATGCCGAGTATAACGGACAGAGCCTTCTCGGTGTTGAGCAGGTCGTCGAATCCGGCATCTGCCCCGCCGGCCATCTTGATGAGCGCCACCACGAATGTAGCCCCGAGAAGCTCGAACACCATAGACACCGTGGTCGACGTCGGCATCCCGAGCGAGTTGAAGACGTCGAGCAGGATGATGTCCGTGACCATGACAGCCATGAATATGCAGATGATGTCGTAGAACGAGAAATGCTCCGGCCTGAAGATTCCGTGACGCGCTATGTCCATCATCCCGTTGCTCATGGCCGCGCCTATGAAGACGCCCACAGACGCCACGATCAGCACACGCTTGAACGACGCCGCCCTCGACCCGACGGCCGAGTTAAGAAAGTTGACGGCATCGTTGCTCACACCCACAGACAGGTCGAAGACCGCCAGCAGGAAGAGAAATATCACAACACATAGAAACAATACTTCCATTCTGTCTTGATTGCTTGTTTTTACTGTGCAAAGTAACCGAGAAAATGTTTCATAATTATTTCAAAATCCTTAAGAGATTGTTAACTGCAACCTCCTGGCCCCGCCGTGGTTGCGGGCCGGTATGTGTGTATATCTGTGTGGAGAGCCGTGCCGACCGCTACCCCCTGCCGGTGCCGCGGCTCAGCAACCCTACTATCCAGAGCAGGACCACTGCGCCGACGACAGAGGTGATGAGATTGCCGATGATGCTGCTTGCCGTGATGCCGATGAGCCCGAAGAGCCACCCTCCGAGCACTCCGCCGATGATGCCGACTATCAGATTGACTATGAGGCCGAAGCCCCCGCCGCGCATCAGCTTTCCGGCCACAAATCCGGCCACGATGCCGATGATGATATACCAGATGAATGCCATGATTCTATAGTTTTTATGTGTCAGACTTTATGTTTCATGATTGTCTAACACTCAAAAACGCTCTTAGGTTCATCCCTCCCCTACTCCCCCCGCGGCATCAGGCCGGAAAACGTATCTCCAGCTCAAGCCCTCCGGCGGCACCGTTGCGCGCAGAGATGCTCCCGCCATGGAAAAGGACGGCATTCTTGACTATAGAGAGCCCGAGCCCGGTGCCCCCGGCGGCGCGAGAGCGCCCCTTGTCCACACGGTAGAACCGCTCGAATATCCTCCCGAGATGCTCCTCCGCCACCCCCGTCCCGTTGTCCGAGACGGTCAGCAAGATGCGGCCCCGGCTGTCAGACCTCCCCGCTATCCGTATGCGCGTCCCCCCGCTGTAAGCCACCGCATTGTCTATCAGATTGTTCAACACCGACTCGAGCAGCCGTGCATTACCCGCCATCATCAGCGGCCCGGCCACATCCGTCTCTATCACAAGCCCCCTGGCCTCTGCCACAGGAGCGCGCTCGGCGACAGCCTCGCGTATTATCGCGGCGAGGTCTACAGGCTCGCGCGCTATAGCCTCGCCGCCATCCTCCATGCGCGTTATCAGCGCAATGTCTTCCAGCAGGCTATTGAGCCTCGCGGTGTTGGCGAGACAACGGCGCAGAAACATCTCGCGCCTCTCCGGCTCCATGCCGGCGTGTTCGAGCATGGTCTCGACACACACCTGTATCGAGGCCACGGGGGTCTTGAGCTCATGGCTTATATTATTGGTCAGGTCTTTCTTGATGCGCTCCTTCTCGCGCTGTTCCCTCAGAGCCGCCCGGTGTTCGCTGTCGCGGTCTGCGTTGGCCTGCTGGAGACGCGCGTAGAGGCGCACTATATGGTTTGAAATCTCGCCCAGCTCGTCGTGTGGAAAAGGCTCGGTGTCCGAGATTCTCACACCCCGCTCGACACTCTGTGCAAAACGGCTGAGCCTCAGTATATGCTGGCCCACGCGCCGTGTGGCAAAATAGCCGAGCACACACATTATCAGCGTTATCGCACCCATCACCCTAAGAAAACCGTAGTCTGCCTCGAGCAGAGAGCTTAGCGACAGAGAATAAGGCACCGCAGTCCTCACCACTATCCCCCCGGCTCCCCTCCGCGCCGAATAGAAATAATAGTCGCCCGTGCTCTCGCTGTGGCGCCTGACGGCATACCCGGTCATGGACGACATGGCCTGCCGTATCTCCACGCGGTCCTGATGGTTGGTGCGGTGTATCGAGTCGAGAGTATTGTCATATATCACATCTCCGCGGTCGGTGATGACGCTCACTCTCAGGTCTTCGAACGGGCTTGCGTGGCTCAGGTCTATCTCCGAGACATCCTTGCCCTCGCCGAGCTCGGTGAGGATATACATATTTATCAGCTGCAGGCGCGAGTCCATCTCGGCCGCCTTGAACTCCTTCTCGCGGTGGTACTGGAACACGACAAAACACCCCACCATCAGCAGCGAGTAGCCCAACAGCCACAGAAAAAGCCTCGCGGGATACGTCAGCCTACTCCTCGAACCCATAGCCATAGCCCGAGCGTGTGACGATATTCTTTCCGTAAGGCCCTATTTTCTGGCGGATGCGGGTGATGTTGACATCCACAACCCTGTCGAGCACAACCACCTCGTCGGGCCATATATCTCTGAGAAGCTCGGCGCGAGAGAACACCCTGCCCGGATTGGAGAGCAGTCTCAGCAATATCTCAAACTCCTTGCGCGGCAGCCTGACATCCTCGCCGTCCACATTGCAGGTCTTCCTCTCGGGGTCGAGCACGAGCCCCTCGAACGACACCGAGCCTCCCAAGGCCGCCCCGGCGGCCACGGCAGGGCCCGAAGTGCGGCGCAACACACTCCTCACCCTTGCCATCAGCGTCCTCAGCGAGTATGGCTTGGTGATGTAGTCGTCCGCCCCGAGGTCGAGGCCCGAGACCATATCGTCGTCGCTGTCCCTGGCCGTGCAGAATATTATAGGCACACGGGCAGTCTTGGGGTTGCTCTTCATAATCCGCGCCAACTGTGTCCCCGAGATGTCGCCCATCATGATGTCGAGCAGCACAAGGTCGTAGGCCGACAGATCTCGCGTCAGAGCCTCCTCGGCACTGACGGCTGTGTCGACATCATAACCGTCGGCCTCAAGATTGTAAGCCAGAGCCTCGCAAAGAGTCTCCTCATCGTCCACAATCAGTATTCGCTTCTTCTGATTCATACTGCAAAAATAGTCATTCTACCAATTCCAACCTTGCTCCCCGCCAAAAGTTTAATAATAGTTTAATATAAACACCTCTCCGCGACAGGGGAAAAAAGGGTTGCACGGAGAGTCTCGGCAATCCGTGCAACCTGCATTTATTCTTCAGCTTTCAGAGCCTCACTCGAGCGAAACCTCGGCACGGCGGTCCTGAGCGTTGTTGGCATAGGCGTGGGTGGGGCCGTAACCCTTGGCCTTGACATTGCCGGTGGGTACTCCGTGAGCCACCATATAGTCGCCTACCGAGCGTGCTCTGCGCTCGGACAGACGGGTGTTGTAGGCGGCATTGCCGGTCTCGTCTGTATAAGCCTTGATCACTACGGTCTTGCCCGACTTGACGGCCTGCCTGGCGATATTGGTCAGCGATGCTGTCTCGGGGACATTGGAGCGGTCGGTGTCAAAGAGATAGACCACCACTGCCACAGGAGCGGCTGTGGCCCGGGCGGCCGATGGCTGAGCCTTGACGGCGGCGGGATTGGCGCTGACCATTATCTCGTCGAGGTTGACATACTCCACGGCATCCCCGCCGGCATAGGCGGGCGAGACAGTCTGCGAGCCATACATGGCCGCATATCTCTCTCCGTCCGTGACGCGAGGCCTCCATATCAGGGCCGCGGCCACCATCAGGCCGAGGACAAGCAAGGCCACCCAGCCCATGCCTCCGAATATGCCGCGTGCCTCCTGGGCGTCAGATGTGGCGGCGAACTCTTCCACCTCCGGGGCGGCCGCGGCTTTCTCTTCCTCGGCGGCCGGAAGTCTTTCGGGCTCGTGATGTCCTCCCAGGCGTTGAGCCTCGGGGTGTGAACCCAACTCCAGCATCTCAGGCTGTTCTCCTAATTTCTTAGGATCAAATTGAGACTCTTTCATAGCTGTTTCTGTTTTAAAGTGTAGGCGTTTAGTTTTATATGAAAACACACCGCACAAGGCCGGGGTTGAATGAAACGGCGCCGCAATCCGTTAAAAAACGACAAAATGCCCGATCGGCTCACTCCTATCCCGCCGTTGCTACCTAATACTGATAAGGCCGCCCCGGGCAAAATCACAAATTTTGAGTATTGCCCTCCCTCGGCCTTCTCTCTAACTTTGCCGCCGTAATCAATCAACTTCCAAACCATCAACAATCAACCATCACATGAAACACTTCAACTCCATTCTCATCCTCCTCGTCCTGTTCCTCACCGCCTGCTCGTCGTCCGAGAGCGGCGCCCCCGCCACCCCTGCGGCCAAGGAAATCGAAGGCTCGTACACCGGCACACTGGCCGCAAGCGTGATGAACAGCGAGAGCCTGTACGAATCCATGACGCTCACCGTCACCGCCACGGACGACGCCACGGTGTCGGTGGTCACCCCATCGTTCGGCACACCTCCCATGCAGATGCCCTCGATCACGATAGAGGGCGTCAAGGTTGCCGGCGAGGACGGCACATACGTGCTTGACACTACAAAGTTCTCACAGGAGTCCGGCGGCAAGAAATGTTCGGGCACACTGGAGGGAGCCTTTGCCGACGGCAAGCTCACCATCAGCTTCAGCCTCAACTACGGCGCCATGCCCATGCCTATAATCTGCTCATTCACCGCCCCCAAGGATAAATGAGGCCTCTGCTCACCGCCGTCGCGCTCCTCCTCGGCACCCAGCTCTCGAGCGGCGCCGGAGAGGAGTTTCAGGCCGACTCTCTCGAGCTGTGCGAGGTAGTGGTGACGGCCACACGCACCCCCAAGACCCTCAAGGATGTCCCCGTGGCGACGCGCGTCATATCCGCGGCCGACATAGCCCGGACAGACGCCTCGGACATCAAGGAGCTCCTCACCGAGGAACTCCCCGGCCTTGAGTTCTCCTTCGCGATGGGACAGGAGACCACGCTGAGCATGAACGGCTTCGGAGGCAACGCCATCCTCTTTCTTGTCGACGGCGAGCGCCTGGCCGGAGAGACCATGGACAACGTGGACTACAACCGCCTGAACCTCGGCGGCGTAGGCCGGGTAGAGATAGTCAGGGGAGCGGCCTCGGCCCTGTACGGAGCCAATGCCGTAGGCGGTGTGGTCAACCTGATATCAAAGGAGAACACAGCGCCATGGCACCTCTCGCTCGACACCCGGTACGGCTCGGAGGGAGACAGGTGGAGGTCGGGAGGAGAACTCAGCTTCAACACCTCGCGGTGGAACTCGACCACCACCCTGCGCCACTCGAGAGCCTCGGCCGTGAGGCTGACGTCGGCATTCGACACCCGGTCGGCCATACACGAAATCTACGGCGGCACGGTGTCTGACATCCGCGAGAGGCTCGTATTCCGCGCCTCGGACCGCCTGCGCTTCATAGCCAGGGCCGGAGCTTTCAGGCGCGTCTCAAACCGCACCAACCATGACGACAGGTATGACGACATATCGGCCGGGCTCCGCGCCGTCTGGACTCCGGGCTCACGGCAGAATCTCGAGGTCAGCTGCGCCTACGACCGCTACGACAAGGCGCGATACACAGGCGAGACGCGCACCAACGACCACGACTACTCCAACCGCCAGACCTCGCGCCCCGCCATCTACACCCGCCTCTTCGGCTCCAACGGCCTGACCGCAGGCGCCGACGTGATGCACGACCGCCTCGCCACA
>JAIDJD010000081.1 GCA_029052375.1 Duncaniella sp.
GGCCGGCACACCCCCCGGCCCGCAGATACAAGAATCCCCGCTCTGAGGCGCAAGCCTCGGGGCGGGGATTCGGTTTTGTATCGTGTCGGTTTCCGTCAGGTCTCCGCTCACTTCTTGAAGAAGCGGTTGTAGAGGCCCTGGAAGCCCTGGCCGTGACGGGCCTCGTCCTTGGCCATCTCATGCACGGTGTCGTGGATGGCGTCAAGGTTGAGCTCCTTGGCGCGGCGGGCGATGCGCATCTTGTCTTCGTTGGCGCCTGCCTCGGCGGCCATGCGCTTCTCGAGGTTGGTCTTGGTGTCCCATACACACTCGCCGAGGAGCTCGGCAAACTTGGATGCGTGCTCGGCCTCCTCGATGGCGTAGCGCTTGAAGGCCTCGGCGATTTCGGGATATCCCTCGCGGTCGGCCTGGCGCGACATGGCCAGGTACATACCTACCTCGGTGCATTCGCCGTTGAAGTGGGCGGTGAGGTCGGCGATCATCTCGTCGTCACAACCCTTGGCAACGCCGATGACGTGCTCGGTGACGAACTGGAGAGCCTCGTCGGAGGCCATCTCCTTGAACTTGCTCTTGGGAGCGCCGCAGAGGGGGCACTTTTCGGGGGCTTCGTCACCCTCGTGGATATAACCGCATACGGTGCAGATAAATTTTTTCTTCATAGTGAATTGCTTTTATTTTTTGTTTGTCAATGATTCGGTACAATTGTTCTGTGCTTGTATCACTAACACAAATATACGCATAATTCTCCGTAAAAGAAAGAAATTAACTTTTTTTGTGTCCGTCTGTTATCCAATGTTGCGGCGACGCTCTCAGAAGCGGTAGCTGATGCCTATCGAGGGGGCAAAGGCGTGGAGCTTGTAGTCGGCCGTGAAGGTCTGCGAGGCTGTGATGCCGGCGTTGCCGCACATCGCTGCCGCGGCGGCATCTGCGGCTGCGGCGGGGATGCCCTGGGCCTGCATCATGCCCGAGATGGTAGAGGGGAGACGGGCTCCGAGCAGGTCGGGATAGGAGCAGGAAGCGCCTTTGACGCCCGTGCCGTGGATATACATGAAGGCGACGTCGACAGAGAGGTCGGGCAGGGGACGGAACGAGAGGCCCAGCGTGGGCTCTATCTTGGTCATGCCGGGGGTCTCGGGGTTGTAGTGGGTCTTGGAGACGGGGGTGGTGTCTATCATGAGACCGAGACGGCCGTCGAGACGCTTTGTGAAGGCATACTGCGCGCCCACAGAGTAGGTCCACGAGTTATGGTAGTTCTTGGCTATGTGCTGGTTGTAGCTCTCGAGCGAGGGGTTGAGAAACTCGATGTCGAGAGTCTTGTAGGCCTTCCAGCCTGTGAGGCGGGCGTCAGCGGCGAGGACGAGGCCCTTGACGGGCTTGTAGGTGACGCCGAGGCCGAACACCCAGGGACAGGGCATCTCGGCCTTGAAGTTGGCGGCGTTGATGATGTCGAGGCTCTCGGAGAGGAGGCCCTGGGCAAGGTCGTTGGCATACGAGACGGATGCGTCGCCGGCCTTGACCTTCATCTTCATCTGCGAGCGGTAGCTGGCGCCGACGCTCCACTTGTCGTTGAACTCGTAGAGGGCGCCGACATTGAAGCCGACGGCTGTCTGGGCGGTGCCGGTGAGGTTGACCGAGGCGGGCGAGGTCTCACCGAAGGGGGGTGTGCCGGCGGGGAGCTGGCCGAGGCCCTGGAGGAGACCGAGCATCTTGTCGGCGGTCGAGGCCGAGACAAGGCCCTTGTTGAGGTCTACCGAACCCCAGGATATCATGGCGCCAGCGCCTACAGAGAGCTTGGGTGTGATGGCCCAGGCGATGGTGGGCTGTACGGTGTAGACCTTGAGGTTGACATCCTGCGAGAGCACAGAGCCGGCCCAGTCGCGGGTCCAGTTGATAGAAGAGCCGTAGGGTGTATAGAACGAGACGCCTGCCTTGAGGTTGGGAAAGATGGAGAATGCGGCGTTGAAGTTGACGGGGGTCGAGGCGTTGCAGTCTGTCTCGTAGGATTTCTCCTTGCCGCCGACAAGGGTGGTGGCTGTGGCCGAAGGCATGATGGCGGTCACCGAGCCCCCTATCTCGAGGGTCTTGTCGAGGCCTGTGAGGCCGGCAGGGTTGAAATACATACTCTCCGCGCCAAGGCGCATACCGATGCCGGTGTGGCCCATGCCGAGCTGGCGGGCCGAAAGAGTGTTCACCTGGTAGCCCTCGGCCATGGCGGCGCCGCATCCGAGCGCGGCGGCGGCGAGGAGGGTGATTGGCTTTTTCATAATTTAGGGGTTGAATTGATGGAAAATGTTGAGGATGAGAGCAAAAACGCCGCAAAGGTAAGCTCTATCGGCGAGAGTGCCAACCGATTAAATCTTTTTTAACACAAAAATCCGTCTGTTTTACTGATATTTTGTCCTCTTTTTCGGTATGCAAAAACCGTTTTGAGTTGCATCTGACAGCGGAAATCACTATTTTTGTGAATTGTTACCTTCAACTACAGCCAACAACCATCAAAAACCCAATCCCAGACCAATGTACAGCGACCCCAAAGACTGTCTCTACTGCACAAACAACGAGACACTCCACAACCTGATGATAGAGATAGGCCCCCTGAGCGTATCGCGCGCCTTCATCTTCAAGGAGCAGACCTACAAGGGACGTGCGCTCGTGGCCTACAACGGCCATGTCAACGACCTCAACGAGCTCTCTGACGAGGAGCGCAACGCCTTCATGTCAGACGTGGCCCGGGTGACCCGCGCCATGCAGAAGCTTTTCAACCCCGAGAAGATCAACTACGGCGCCTACAGCGACAAGCTCTCTCACCTCCACTTCCACCTCGCTCCCAAGTATGTGGACGGCCCCGACTACGGCGGCACCTTCCGCATGAACCCCGGCGAGGTCTACCTCTCGGACGAGGAGTATGCCAAGATGCTCGCCGACTATCGCGCCGAGCTCGGCCTCTGAGCGACGCGATGCCGCCTGAGGGCATCGCCGGGTCTATCCACCCCCCCTCGCGCACAAAGGCCGGGGCCGGAGACGCTGTGTCTCCGGCCCCGGCTTTCCTGTCTGCGGCCGTGGTCTCAGAACGAGAACTGGCACAGGGCTCCGACACGCCTTGCGGCCCTCTGAGAGCCGTCGGCGTTGCGGCGCAGGCCCCAGTCAAACTCGGCGCCCACCTGCATCCTCGGGGTGAGGTTCCAGAAGACGTTGATATCAGCGGCCAGGCCGCGCCTGTATTCGGACGGGAGCGTCCCGCCCGAGGGGAGATAGCGTGTCTGCGAGGCCGAGGCGCTGACAAAGAGATTGTGCCTGATATTGTATTGCAGGCCCAGACACCACCCATAGGAGGCCGGCGCGTAGAGGCGCCCCTCATCAGAAGGGTCGGGGACAAGGTCGTAACCGCCAATGGCGAGGTCGCCGCCCAGCCCTGCCACGCCTCGGCCGCCGTTGAAGATGGCATAGTAGGTGAGCTCGGGCAAGGGATGGCCCGTAGAGCTGAGCTGAATGCCCCACCCTGCCACATTGCGGTTCTCTCCGGCCGCAAGGCTGCGGTAAGAGAGCGTGCGCACTATGCCCGAGAGACGCACGTGCTCGGAGGCACCCCACTGATACTGGACAAAGGCGGCGAAGTCCGGCATCCAGTTGTCCACGGCCCCGGCCCGCTCGTCCGGGGTGAAGCTCGCGCCCGAAGGAGTCTCGGCCGAGACCGCAAGCGTCCACCTGTCCCTTATCACAGGCATATACCTGACAAGGACAGCCGTGGGCGAGAGCTTGTTGGACGGGCCCTGGGCATCCACCGTCGGCGGCAGAGCCGCAGGGTCAGAGAATGTGGACGAGGCATAGCCCACGGTGAAGGCATCTATCTGAGCGTATGCTTTCTTCAGGTGGAAGCCTCGCCCCTGATAGCCGTTGAAGTTGCCCTCGATATAGAGCTGATACTCGCCGAGGGTCTTGTTGCGCCCGATGACGCGGAAGAAGAGAGACGAGCCCACGGGCGTGGTGTCGAAGTGTCTCATCCTGGCCGGGTCTGGATGCATGGGTATCAGCATCGGCGCAAAGCCTGAGGCCGGGATGGCCCCGCCCCAGTCGTAATATCCGCGCATACGGACACAGCCTCCTATGCCCATGGCCAGGCCGGCGTCCTTGCTCATGAAGAGGAAGTAGGGGGCGGCAGGGTCGGAGAAGGCTCTGAACTGGTCGTAATAGAAAGCCGTGATTCTGGCCCTGAGCGAGTCAAGGTCGGCACGCCGCTCGTCTTCGGACGCCGGACGGCCGTCAAGATAGACCACCTTGGCAGAAGCGGCGAGCGAGTCGGCCATGCAGTCGGCCAACGCCGGACCGGCGGCAGAGACAGCCGAGGCGCCGAAGAGACCGGCGGCAACAAACAATTTTCTAAGCATAATGGATGAATGGACTGTAGTTGGAGATGTCGTGGCTACACTCTTATAATAAACATGGAGGCGGAATTGTTCAAGGTTTAATATTTGTTAATTTTAAGTACTTTGTATTGCATAGTACTATAAAACCATTTAACTTTGCGACGTGAAACAAAACCCCGTCCATCCCCAACCCCACAGACATACATGGCAACGACATTAGACAACATACGCTCTCAGATGCGCAAAGGGATGCTCGAGTTCTGCGTCCTCCTCCTGCTGCGCCAGCGAGACGCCTACGCCTCAGAGATGATAGAGAGGCTCAAGGCGGCCAGGATGATAGTGGTCGAGGGCACGCTCTACCCTCTCCTGACCCGCCTCAAGAAGGACGGCCTTCTGAGCTACAGGTGGGAAGAGTCGACACAAGGGCCGCCGCGCAAGTACTACAGGCTGACCCCTCTCGGCGAAGAATTTCTCGACGACCTCTCGCTGGCCTGGCAGGAAATGGCCACCTCGGTGTCCATACTGCTCGAAAAAAATTAGCCTCTCCTCACCCCCTCAACCCCAACCATCCTAC
>JAIDJD010000082.1 GCA_029052375.1 Duncaniella sp.
CCACCGCATCGGCCTCTTCGACATGATTCTCATCAAGGACAATCACGTCGACTTTGCCGGAGGCATCAAACAGGCTGTCAATGCCGCCAAGTCCTACTGCAAGGAGAAGGGCAAGGACCTCAAGATAGAGGTTGAGGTGCGCGACACAGCCGAGATACTCGAGGCTCTCGAGGCAGGCGCAGACCGCATAATGCTTGACAACTTCACGCCCGAGCGTACCCGCGAGGCAGTCGAGCTCATCGGCGGCAGGGTTGAGGTAGAGTCGTCCGGCGGCATCACACTCGAAACTCTCCGGGAGTACGGCGAGTGTGGCGTGGACTTTATCTCTGTCGGCGCGCTGACCCACTCGGTCAAGGGGCTTGACATGAGCTTCAAAGCCAAGAAATAAGACACAGCCAATGATAAAAAGGGGCAGTAAGAAGGACCCGGAGGTCTTTCCTGCTGTCCCTTTCTATATGGGAATGAGATTATTTCCTAAAGGCGAGAATGGTCTCAAGAGAGAGACCGTCAAAGCCATCCGTGATGATGTCGGCGTACTCGGCCACAACTTCTTTGGGGTTGGTGGTGGCAACTCCCACCACAGTCGCGCCCGAGGCTTTGGCTGATTTCAGGCCGTTGACAGAATCTTCGAAGACAAAGCAGTCTTCGATGGGAACGCCGATGGCCTCGGCTCCTATCAGATAGGGTTGTGGATCAGGCTTGCTTTTGGTGACAAGGTCTGCTGTGACAATCCCGGTCACTTTGTCTCTGAGCCACGGACGGTGAGCAAAGAGCTTGTCCATCTTGGCGTTGTCGCTGGACGTCACAATAGCCGAGGGTATTCCGGCCTCGGAGAGACTGTCGAGAAATTCCTCGGCTCCGGGACACACGATGTAGTCCATATTGGCTTCGAACTCGTAAAGCGCGTCCTTGACGGCTTCTCTGTCCCTTTCGGGGAACGATCTGAGTATCACAGTTAGGGTCTCGCCCTTTATGCGGTCCTTGAAGTCGCTCCCGAGGCCGAAGCGGTCTCCCATCGAACCCCAGAACTGCGAATATTCGCCCTCGCTGTCAACCAGGACCCCGTCGAGGTCAAACAGCATTCCTGTCTTTCGTGTCATCTGTCTTACTGCTATTGTTATCCACACTACTAACGAGGAACGGGGCTGAATATTGCGTTGTCGGCATCATAGATATTTATCGTCGACAACCTTGAGGCGGTCGTCGAGCGTGAAGACTCGGGGTACTCCGGTGGGTATCTCCTCGGAGACTATTGCTTCGGGTGTGAGGTGCAGAATCATCATCACCATTGCCCGCAGAGAATTGCCGTGAGCTGCGACTATCACATTGTCGTACAGCTGGAGAGCGGGGACAATCTTTTCTTCCCAGCATGGACGGACACGGCGGACGGTGTCTGCGAGCGACTCGGTGAGAGGGAGTTCGTCTGCGGACAGATTCCTGTACCGGATATCGAGGGCGGGGGAGCGGTTGTCGCTCGGATCAAGGGCGGGTGGTGCAACGTCGTAGCTTCGACGCCAGATATGCACTTGCTCATCGCCATACTTGGACGCTGTATCGGCCTTGTTGAGGCCCTGGAGGGCTCCGTAGTGACGTTCGTTGAGGCGCCAGTCTTTCACGACTGGGAGGTAGGCGCGGTCTATTGTATCAAGGGTGATGTCAAGGGTGTGTATGGCCCTCTTGAGATAGGAGGTGAAGCAGTATCGGGGCATTATGCCTGAGGAGAGAATCTTCTTGCCTGCCACCTCGGCCTCGTCGCGGCCTTTGGGCGAGAGTTCTACGTCTGTCCATCCTGTGAAGAGGTTCTCGAGATTCCACAGGCTCTGCCCATGTCTGAGGAGTATGAGATGTTTCATGATTTGAGAGGGTAATCTGTCCGGGGATAACATTTTTGTTACCTTTAGAACAGATTACCCTCAGGTATGGTTCAGAATATCCGGCCGTCAGTCTACAAGTATGAATCCGGCCCAGTAGAATGGCTCGGGGAAACTCTGTCTGACATCGGCCCGCGCCTTGGCGAAAGCGTCGTGGACATCAAAGCCGTTGGATGCAAGCCTGGAATAGAACGTAGACATGAAGAGCGTGGCAGACTTTTCGCTCGCCTCCCATAGAGACATGACCAGGGTGCCGGCGCCCGCCTTCTTGAAGGC
>JAIDJD010000083.1 GCA_029052375.1 Duncaniella sp.
CCTCTCGGCCCAGGCCACAGACTTTTTCGCTTCGCGCCGAGGCACGGAGCTTAGCCGGTATGTAGGCATTTCCTTGCCCGGAGTCCCAAACCTCAGCAGGAAGCGTACACTCTTCAACCGCTCGGCACTTGTGTCGACCAACAGCCTGTGGAAATTCGGACGTGGAGAGTTCAAGGCTCAGCTGGACTATTCGTTCAGCCGCATTGTGGCAGATGCCGCAAACATAACAACATATTTTCTCAACGACGGCGAGCGGGTAGTCAGCGAGAACCGCCGTGGCACAGACCGCTCACACTCCGTCTCCGGCAAGTTCATATACGAGCTGAACCGGAAGACTGCCTTTATCAACAACACTTTGAAAACCAACATCGACTGGGATGATATCCGCCTCGGTGTCAGCGGGTCGCTGTCCAACGACCAGGCCGCCTCGTTGCCGGACTATTATGTGGCCAATGATTTCAAACTCATCAAACGCTTCAAGGGCAAGCACCTTGTGACGTTCAAGAGCAAGAACGAATGGGAGTCCCTGCCGCAGACTTTGTCAGTTGTCTCCGGTGGCGACATCATACGCCAGGAGGTCAAAGACCGTGCCTTCCATACCGAAGAGAGCGCCGAGTATGCCTTTTCGGTCAAGGGCATCACCATAAGCCTCGAGGGAGGCGTAAAGGGATATTTAAGAAATATGAATTCCGGGCTGACAGATCTGCCCATGCTGTCAGAGGCGGCATTCGCCATGACCAATGCAGTCAACACCAACTCCCTGACAGTGTATGCCGAACCTGAATTCGAATATTGGGTCAGACGCGTCAACATCACCCTCAGTGCTCCGCTGAGCTATGCACGTTATACATTCGACAAGGCTCTTGCCAACCGCGACGAGGTTTACTTCTCTCCATCGTTGAGCATGAATTGGAAGCCTAACAACCGCGTCTCCGCAAGCGTCAGCGCCCGTTCAGGACGTTCGCCAATGAACCTAAATATGATTCAGCCGGGATTGGTGATGACAGACTGGCGCTCTTTCCGCAAGGGTGTAGACAGC
>JAIDJD010000084.1:0-941 GCA_029052375.1 Duncaniella sp.
ATATCAGTGAAGGCAATTGTGGTGGGCTTGCCGGCCTTAGAGTTGCGCTTGAAACCGAGTTTGATTTCCGAGGCGTCGGCCATTGAGAACCGGGCCTCGCAGGGCTTGAGCACACCGCCGCCGATTAAGGGTTCGCTGTCTGCGGCATCGCCGGCCGACAGCGTGGCCGCAGATGCCAGTCCGGCCAGGAAAGCGCGGGCTTCGAGCTGATAGCAGCCTGCCGCAAGCTCGACAGTCTGATATAATGCAAACTTGCCGTATGACTCCTCGGCCTGCAGAGGCGAGGGTGTGCTGTTGTTGTAGAGGCGCATATATATGCCGGCTTTGTCTGTAGACTGAACCTTCAGGGCATCGTCCTGGCCTAAGGTGATGCCGGAGATGTCACAGCTCCAGGCCTCGGCAAGACGGGCCTGTGTATAGGCGCCCTTGTTGGTCTCCGTCACCGATGTATAGCTCAGCATGAAAGTCATGTCGTAGGCATAGCCGGGCTTGGGGTTGGACTTTTTCTCATAGTCCTGCATGGCTGTTGTCTTTTCTTCATCTGTTGCCGCCTCGTTGTTGAGCACGGCCTCGAAGGCATCCCTGGCACCGGCCATAGTCTCGGTAGAATGGGCGAGCACGTCGTTGGGAGAAGTCAGCAGTGTGTAGTCGAGGGCGTAGGCACTGAAGCCAGACAACGCCGTCAGCGATAGCACGAGTGTAAAGATTTTTTTCATATCTGTCGGTTGAATTAGGTTGAACGATTTGAGGTAAGAATTGGTCTCTTATTGTCTTTCGACACTGCAAAGATATATATATTCGCAACCCGTTTTTCAAATATCTCCGAAAAAATCAACGGAAACGTTTCCAAAGCTAACGGAAACGTTTCCAAAGAGTTGCACACCAATCTCGCCGACATCCCTGACAGACTGCGTGAGCATTGACCTCAATAGCGCATACTT
>JAIDJD010000084.1:951-2335 GCA_029052375.1 Duncaniella sp.
CGCATACTTTGATTAATGTCCCGGAACGAAGAAGCGCGCCGACCTATGGCGGGGATATCCGAGATGTGGCCATAAGAAATATTTTTGAAATAATCTCAAAATTATTTGGCTGTAAAAATTATTTTATCTAATTTCGTGGCATGAATAATTGCAAGCATATAACCTCCAACTGTTGGTGGCGCACGGGACAGATCCGATGGCGCCGCTTGGGTGTGTGCTTGTGACAGAGACTCGACATCATCCGGCTATATACAATCAACTGATATACCAGAAGGCCATCGGAAATCATCTCAGCATTTCCGATGGCCTTCTGTATCACCCGAAACAGAAAACATATTTATGACAATGTACAATACCGAACTTACAGGACACGGCTTGCTCCCCGTCGACGACGAGGGCTATTACGGACTCGACAAACGCTTTGGAGGCGCCTATGTGCCCGAAGAGCTTAAAAACAACCTCAAAGAGCTCGCAGACGCATACTATGAGGCCATCGCCGACCAAGAATTCATGGAGGAATACCGCAGGCTGCTCTCCTTCTATGTCGGCCGCCCGACATCGCTCTACCCTGCCCCGCGCCTCAGCGAGCGCTATGGAGCCCGCATATTCCTGAAAAGAGAGGACCTCAACCATACCGGGGCACACAAAATAAACAATGCGATAGGCCTCGCGCTGCTCGCCAGACGCATGGGCAAACGGCGTGTGATAGCCGAGACCGGGGCCGGCCAGCACGGAGTGGCGGCCGCTACCGTCAGCGCTCTCATGGGGCTGGAATGTACCGTCTTCATGGGAGCTACAGACATCGAGCGCCAGGGACCCAACGTAGCACGGATGAAAATGCTCGGTGCCGAGGTTGTGGCCGTCCACTCCGGCGGCGGCACGCTGCAGGATGCCGTAGACAAGGCGCTTGACACATGGGTAAAGCAGAGAGATGACACATTCTATCTGATAGGTTCGGCCGTCGGCCCACACCCTTTCCCCGAGATGGTCACTTTCTTCCAGTCGGTAATAAGCGAGGAGAGCAAGCGCCAGGTGGCAGAACTAACCGATAAAAAATTGCCCGACTACGTGATAGCCTGCGTAGGCGGAGGCAGCAATGCCGGAGGCGCCTTCTATCATTACATAGCAGAGCCCTCGGTAAAGCTTGTAGCCGTCGAGGCAGAGGGACTCGGAATAAACTCAAAACGCCATGCCGCATCGATGAAGGCCGGACAAGAGACCGTGCTCCACGGCTCGCGCACACTCGCGCTGACAGACACAGAGGGCAACGTCGGGGAGCCCTACTCTATTTCGGCCGGACTTGACTATCCCGGCGTAGGTCCTCTGCTGGCCTATCTTGCAGACTTCGGCCGCAGGGAGGTCCTCTCAGCTAAAGATTCGGAAG
>JAIDJD010000085.1 GCA_029052375.1 Duncaniella sp.
AAATATAATTTTGTAATGATATAACAAAAAACGAACCTTGAATTGCTTCAAGATTCGCTGTTGGTGGTATGTCCTGACAAATTATCAAACTTTTTTGAGGATTCGATAAGCTTGGAAACTTCAGTCTTTAGTAATGGCAGATGATTTATTACGATTGCCCATATTAAATCTTCTCTTAGACTGTCATAGCCGTGGATGAGATAGTTGCGGGTATTGACTATTCTTCGAGCGGAGGTAATTTCTATATTTGGAAAAATTTTCAAAATACGGTTCATTGCTTCTCCGATTATAGCAATTTCCCATTGTACAGCACTTCGAAAACATATGTCATCACAGAATGTTTTGAATTCCTTTGGCCTTGAAGAGCAGAACAACTCTATATTCTCTATTGATTTGAGAATATCGCTCAACGACTTAACAATTTGCTCATCCATAAATAAGTCGTTTTGTGCCGTCAAGTTCACGGCGGAAATATGAATTTTTTACTGCTGTCTCATCGACCAAATCCACTTTACGGCCGAGTAGCTGTTGCAATTCCTCTATAAAGTCAAAAAATGTGACAAATAAGTCTTGGATTTGGTCATAGTGGAAAATTACCGAGAAATCTACGTCGCTCTGGTCGTTGAAGCGTGGGGTGAGGATTGAGCCGAACACCCACAGTTTGGCCACCTTGTACTTCTTGCACAAGGCTATGATTTTGTCGATGTTCATCTCAATCAGTTTCATAGCGCAAATATAACCATTTGTAATGATATAACAAAATAGCGAACCGATTTCTCGATTCGCTGTTGGTGGAGTATAGCGGACTCGAACCGCTCACCTCGACACTGCCAGTGTCGCGCTCTAGCCAGATGAGCTAATACCCCGTTGTGCTTTTTGCGTTGCAAAGGTAAGATGTTTTTTTTGATTTTGCAAGCGTTTGGCCGATTTTTTTGCTTTAAGGTATGTTTTTTTCTCCTGTTTTGTCTTCCAGAAGGCTTTGGGAGTGGGGTAGAGGGTGGCTATGCGGGGTTTTATTATTTCTGTTTGTGGATTTGATTTTGTAATTTTGCGGCATGGTAAATCAAATGGATAGAGACGATTCTGTCAGGATTCCCCTGCTGGGGATGTCGCCGGCCGAGCTTGAGGCTGTGGCCGCCGAGTTTGGCCTGCGCAGGTTTGCGGCCGGCCAGATGGCCAGGCGCCTTTACGTGGGCCGTGTGGAGAGCATTGACGAGATGACCGAGCTGCCTCAGAGGGTGCGCCAGGCCATGTCCGAGCGCTATTCCGTCGGGCGGTCTGCTCCCGTGCATGAGGCTCTTAGCTCTGACGGCACGGCCAAGTATCTCTTTGCGTCGCGTTCGGCCGGGATAGACTGTCTGGTGCCTGGCACGGGCGGAGGCATCGATGTTGAGTCAGTGTTCATTCCGGACCGCGACAGGGCCACGCTCTGTGTGTCGTCTCAGGCCGGGTGCCGCATGGGGTGCCGCTTCTGCATGACGGGCGCCCAGGGTTTTCACGGCCAGCTGACAGCCGCGGGCATTCTCAATCAGATTTTCTCAGTCCCCGGCGCAGAGCGTCTCACCAATGTGGTGTTCATGGGCATGGGCGAGCCTCTCGACAATGTCGGCGAGGTCTTGAAGGCCATCTCCGTGATGACGGCCCCTTGGGGCATGGCCTGGAGTCCCAGGCGCATCACCGTCTCGACCATAGGCCACCTCTCGGGGCTGCGGCGCCTGCTCGACGAGACCGACGTCCATGTGGCCGTCAGCGTCCATACCCCCTATCCCGACGAGCGTCTCGGCCTCATGCCTGTCCAGCGGGCTTTCCCGCTGAGGGATGTCGTCGAGCTGCTGCGCGGCTATGACTTCGCACACCAGCGCCGTCTCTCGGCCGAGTATATCATGTGGAGCGGAGTCAACGACGACCTGCGCCATGCCGACGAGCTTGCGCGCCTGCTCAGGGGGACGTCGTGCCGTGTCAACCTCATACGCTTTCATGCCATCCCCGGCTTTGAGGGCCGTCCCTCGCCGCGAGAGCGGATGGAGCGCTTCCGCGACCGCCTCAACGACCTTGGCGTGACGGCCACCATCAGGGCCTCGCGCGGCGAGGATATACAGGCCGCCTGCGGTATGCTCGCGGGCGCCAAGCGTGCGGCCGGGGAAGGCGCTGAGTGAGCCTGAGACCCCGTCTGAGCCTCTGTAACTTATATTAAGGAAATTTTTCTTTAATAATGGCATTTTTCTGACAAAAAGTATGTATCTTTGCAATCGGTAAACAAGGCCGCGGCCCTAACGGCCCTGCCGGATGTTTGCCGCATCGCAGAGGTTTTTCCTCCCGGGGCCCTCTGCCTCAGGTAAAAAAGCAGACAATATTAAAAGAAAACTCAATTCTAATAAAGCAAACAATGAGTACAATTGATTTGACCCAGTATGGCATCAAGGATGTCAAGGAGGTTATCTACAACCCCAGCTATGAAGAGCTGTTCAAGGCCGAGACCGATCCCTCTCTCGAGGGCTTCGAGAAGGGCACTGTGACCGAGCTCGGCGCAGTCAACGTGATGACCGGCGTCTACACCGGCCGTTCGCCCAAGGACAAGTTCATCGTTCTCGACGCCAACTCCAAGGACAATGTCTGGTGGACCAGCGAGGAATATAAGAACGACAACAAGCCCGTCACCGAGGAGACCTGGGCCGCTGTCAAGGAGATCGCCATCAAGGAGCTCTCCGGCAAGAAGCTCTATGTCGTAGACCGCTTCTGCGGCGCCAACAAGGACACCCGCATGGCTGTCCGCTTCATCGTCGAGGTGGCATGGCAGGCACACTTCGTGACCAATATGTTCATCGCCCCCACCGCCGAGGAGCTCAAGGACTTCAAGCCCGACTTCGTAGTCTACAACGCCTCCAAGGCCAAGGTCGAGAACTACAAGGAGCTCGGCCTCAACTCCGAGACCGCCGTTGTGTTCAACACCACCTCCAGAGAGCAGGTCATCATCAACACCTGGTATGGCGGCGAGATGAAGAAGGGTATGTTCTCCATGATGAACTACTACCTCCCCCAGAAGGGCATCGCCTCCATGCACTGCTCTGCCAACACCGACAAGGAAGGCAAGAACACCGCAATCTTCTTCGGTCTCTCCGGCACCGGCAAGACCACCCTCTCCACCGACCCCAAGCGTCTCCTCATCGGCGACGACGAGCACGGCTGGGACGACAACGGCGTCTTCAACTTCGAGGGCGGCTGCTATGCCAAGGTCATCAACCTCGACAAGGAGTCTGAGCCCGACATCTACAAGGCCATCCGCCGCGACGCCCTCCTCGAGAACGTCACCGTTGACAAGGACGGCAAGATCGACTTCGCCGACAAGAGCGTTACCGAGAACACCCGCGTGTCCTATCCCATCGACCACATCGAGAGCATCGTAAAGCCCGTATCCGCAGGTCCCGACGCCAAGAACGTCATCTTCCTCTCGGCTGATGCCTTCGGCGTTCTGCCTCCCGTGTCTATCCTGACCCCCGAGCAGCCCAAGTACTACTTCCTCTCCGGCTTCACCGCCAAGCTCGCCGGCACAGAGCGCGGCATCACCGAGCCCAACCCCACCTTCTCCGCCTGCTTCGGCCAGGCCTTCCTTGAGCTCCACCCCACCAGGTATGCAGAGGAGCTCGTCAAGAAGATGGAGAAGAGCGGCGCCAAGGCTTATCTCGTGAACACCGGCTGGAACGGCACAGGCAAGCGTATCTCTATCCGCGACACCCGCGGCATCATCGACGCTATCCTTGACGGCTCTATCCTCTCGGCTCCCACCAAGAAGCTCCCCATCTTCGACTTCGAGATTCCCACCGAGCTTCCCGGCGTTGACCCCAACATCCTCGATCCCCGCGACACCTACACCGATCCCGCACAGTGGACCGCAAAGGCCGAGGACCTCGCCGCACGCTTCATCAAGAACTTCAAGAAGTATGAGAACAACGAGGCCGGCAAGGCTCTCGTTGCCGCCGGTCCCCAGCTCTGATCTCAGACCCATGACATCGTCACGGCATCCTCTCGGGTGTCAGTGACAGGATAACCCCTCACAAGCCGCCTGCCTCCGTCCACCCGGAGACAGGCGGCCTTTCTTTGTGCAGACATGGCAGGTATAATAGATGCCCCGGGCCGCGCTGTGTGTCAGAGCGCGGCCCGGGGGTCGAATTGTCAGAAAAATGGTCAAGTAGTAGTGTCTTATCTATATGGTCTGGCGAGAGGTGGTCTCTCTTGGAATGATGAGGTGTTGTGTAAGAATATCTTATGAAACGGTTGCAAAAACAAATAGTAAGGATGTGTCTGATGTGTGAGGGGAGGGGAGGCTTTGGGGCTCTCCTGTATTGCAAAGTTACCCAATAGACGTTAAAATCAATAAATATGGGTGGCCTAAAATAGCGTGTATTGATTAAAAACTTTCAGTCTTGGGTGTTATGGGGCTTACTGTCAGCAGATTGGGTCTTCGTTCAGGATGTTACAGAAATATTACAGCCTCCGGCCGGCTGTAATATTTCTGTATCTTGAGGCTCACCTGCGGCGGCGCTTGCCTCCGAAGTAGTCGTTGTGCATCTTGATGGCGAAGACTATGGCCGAGCTGACCGTGGTTATGGTGTTGGTGATGACCAGAGGCCAGTTGGCGAGCATCAGGCCCTGTATCACGAAGAAAACGCTGCCGGCTCCGAGCAGGAGGAATGTCGGCAGGGCTATGCCGTCCGTGTCTCTCGTGCGGATTGTATATGCGGCCTGCGGCAGGTATCCGCATATCATGCATATGGCCGCGGCATAGCCAATGATGTCTATCCAGATGTGTTGCATATCGGTTTTGTGTCTTTGTTGTTGCGGAGTGGTTGAAGTGTTGGCTCTGAGCACCGTGCCGGGGCGGTAACTCGCTATAATCCAAACATTCTGCGGGCGGGGAATGTTCAGCAGTGCTAAATTAACTATTTTTCATAAAATAATCTGCCGCGGGATGGTTAAAAATTGCATATATTGCGGAAAATCACTAACTTTGCCGCGCCTTGCAGACTCATGTCTGCCCGGCACGATTTAACTAACCTATTTTACTAACCATTTTTTTAATGACTGAAGAAGTTAAAAACTCCCCTATCGAGGACTTCGATTGGGAAGCTTATGCAAAAGGTGAGTCCAAGAGCGACAAGACCCGCGAAGAGCTCACCAAAACCTATGATGAATCGCTCAACACCGTGCGAGACAAGGACGTAATCGAAGGTACCATCATCTCGCTCAACAAGCGCGAGGCAGTGGTTAACATCGGCTACAAGAGCGACGGCATCATCCCCATGAGCGAATTTCGCTACAACCCCGACATCAAGGTCGGCGACACCGTCGAAGTCTTCATCGAGAATCAGGAAGACAAGAAGGGTCAGCTCATCCTCTCTCACCGCAAGGCCCGCGCCGCCCGCTCCTGGGACCGCATCAACGAGGCTCTCGAGAAGGACGAGGTCATCAAGGGCTACATCAAGTGCCGCACCAAGGGCGGCATGATCGTCGACGTCTTCGGCATCGAGGCCTTCCTCCCCGGCTCTCAGATCGACGTCAAGCCCATCCGCGACTACGACATCTTCGTGGGCAAGACCATGGAGTTCAAGGTCGTTAAGATCAATCAGGAATTCAAGAACGTGGTTGTCAGCCACAAGGCTCTCATCGAGGCCGAGCTCGAGCAGCAGAAGCGCGAGATCATCGCCAAGCTCGAGAAGGGTCAGGTACTCGAGGGCTCTGTCAAGAACATCACCTCTTACGGCGTGTTCATCGACCTCGGCGGCGTAGACGGCCTCATCCACATCACAGACCTCTCCTGGGGCCGCGTAAGCCACCCCGAGGAGGTTGTGCAGCTCGACCAGAAGCTCAATGTCGTTATCCTCGACTTCGACGACGAGAAGAAGCGCATCGCTCTCGGTCTCAAGCAGCTCATGCCCCATCCCTGGGATGCCCTCGACCCCAACCTCAAGGTAGGCGACAAGATCAAGGGCAAGGTAGTGGTCATGACCGACTACGGCGCATTCGTAGAGATCGCCCCCGGCGTAGAGGGTCTTATCCACGTCAGCGAGATGTCCTGGAGCCAGCACCTCCGCTCCGCTCAGGACTTCATGAAGGTTGGCGACGAGGTTGAGGCCGTGATCCTCACCCTCGACCGCGAGGACCGCAAGATGAGCCTCGGCGTCAAGCAGCTCCGCCAGGATCCCTGGGAGGATATCGAGGTTCGCTATCCCGTCGGCAGCAAGCACACCGCCCGCGTCCGCAACTTCACCAACTTCGGCATCTTCGTCGAGCTCGAGGAGGGCGTAGACGGCCTCATCCACATCTCCGACCTCTCCTGGACCAAGAAGGTCAAGCACCCCAGCGAGTTCACCCAGCCCGGCGCAGACATCGACGTGCAGGTGCTCGACATCGACAAGGACAGCCGCCGTCTCTCTCTCGGCCACAAGCAGCTCGAGGAGAACCCCTGGGATGTATTCGAGACCATCTTCACCGTTGGCTCGGTACACGAGGGCACCATCATCGAGATGGTAGAGAAGGGCGCTGTAGTAGCTCTCCCCTACGGCGTAGAGGGCTTCGCCACTCCCAAGCACCTCGTCAAGGCTGACGGCTCCAAGGCCCAGCTCGACGAGAAGCTCGACTTCAAGGTGATCGAGTTCAACAAGGACTCCAAGCGCATCATCCTCTCGCACTCGCGCATATTCGAGGACGAGCAGAAGGGCGGCGAGCGCGCAGAGCGTCCCGCACGCGAGCGCCGCGAGCGCCGCGGCAACGGTGCTCCCCGCCGTCAGGCCGAGGAGACCGCCGTGCTCAACACACCTCTCGAGAAGACCACTCTCGGCGACCTCGAGGCTCTCGCAGCTCTCAAGCAGAAGCTCGAAGGCAAGTAATCTGAGGTCTTAGACCTCCGCAGATATGGCCGCGGCCGTGTGTCACATATGACGCACGGCCGCGGTTTCGTTTTCCATGCCCCATGCATCGCGGCCGGCCGCAACAATATCCCGGCGCCCGGTGTTTAGAATAAAAAAGCGGCCTGCCACATCTTGCGGCAGGGACGCAGACAGCTTTTTATCCGGACATCACGATGCAGAACAGACTTGTCTCCCGGCTCTCAGACTTCTTTGTCAGCTACTTCAGTTTCTCGGGCCAGCTCGTCAGCCAGGAGCAGGCCGAGGAGAATATCCGCGAGGGGGTATCCTTTCGCGGCACCAACATCATCATCCTCATCCTGGCCATCCTCATAGCCTCTCTCGGACTCAACACCAACTCGACGGCCGTCATCATAGGCGCCATGCTCATATCCCCGCTCATGGGGCCTATCATCGGCATAGGCCTGGGCATAGGCATACACGACTTCTCGCTGATCAAGCGCTGTGTGCGCAATCTCATCATGGCCGCCGGATTCTCCGTGCTGGCCTCCACCATATTCTTCCTGATATCGCCTGTCAACGAGCAGCACAGCGAGCTGCTGGCGCGCACGTCGCCCACCATCTACGACGTCCTGATTGGATTCGTGGGCGGAGGCGCAGGCATAGTGGCGCTCGGCAGCACGAGCAAGGGCAACGTCATCCCGGGCGTGGCCATAGCCACGGCCCTCATGCCTCCTCTCTGTACGGCGGGCTACGGCCTGGCCACATGGCAGCCCGCCTACTTCTTCGGCGCCTTCTATCTCTTTCTCATCAACTCCATCTACATAGCCTTCGCCACCTTCATAGGCGTCAAGCTGATGAAGTACAGGAGCGTCCCGTCGGCCGATCCCGCGCGCTCGCGCCGGGTGATGCGCATAGTCTATGCCCTGGCCATCCTCACCATGATACCGAGCATCTGGCTGACGTACGAGATGCTGCGCGAAAACCGCTTTGTCACCGACGCCGACCGCTTCATAGCCCGCGAGTGCGACTTCCCGGACACGCAGGTGCTGAGCCGCAAGGCCTACCGCAAGGGCGGCGAGCGCTATCTTCATATCACCCTCATAGGCCGTCCGCTGCCTATAGACTCGCTGCGCCTGGCCCTCTCGCCCAAGCTCAAGTATTACGGCCTTGCCGGTACACAGCTCTCCTTCATCCAGGGCGGCGTCTACGAGCAGAGCGGCACCGCCGTCGAGGCCGCACCCGGCTCCGGCGATGTCTACAGCCTGGCCCAGAACACCATCACCCGCCAGCAGGCCGTCATAGACTCGCTCAGGTCCGTCATATCCATGATCCGCACCTCAGACGCCGCCGCCGCCGAGGTGGCTCCGGAGGTCAGGGCTGTCTTTCCGCAGATACGCCGTCTGGGTGTGGCCACGGCCATCTTCTCCACCCCCTCCACCGGAGAGACAGACACGGCCACCGTGGCCATGGTCAATGCCTCCGGCCGTATGTCTGCCGCAGAGCGCAAGCGTCTCTCGGCCTATCTCGAGGCGCGTCTGGGCCTGTCGCCTGTCAGGGTAATAGAACTCCCCGGTATGTGAGGCCGGGGCCTCGCATACCGGGGAGTTATTGCCATACGGTCTGTTCTCAGAGGTCTTCCTCGATAGAGAAGTCGTCGGGGAGGGGGAGCACGCCGTCCTCGAGGTCGCGGATGGCGGCGATGTCCTCAGCGTCCTCGTCGGCCGCCTTTTTCTGACCCTTGGCCGCGGGAGCCGCGTCGCCGGTGGCCTGGCGGCGGGCGGGAGCCTTGGACGAGGCCTGGGCGTTGAGAGCCTCCATTATCTTGGCTGTGATCTCCTCGGCCAGCTCGGGATTGTCTATCATCACGCGCTTGGCGGCGTCGCGTCCCTGGGCTATCTTGGAGTCGCCGTAGGAAAACCACGAGCCAGACTTCTTGATGATGCCGAGGCTGACGCCGAGGTCTATGATCTCGCCGCTGCGCGAGATGCCTTCGCCAAACATGATGTCAAACTCTGCGCGCTTGAAGGGGGGCGCCACCTTGTTCTTCACCACCTTTACCTTGGTGAGACGGCCGAGCACATCGTCGCCGTCCTTGATGGAGGTGGACGAGCGGATGTCTATGCGGACAGAAGAGTAGAACTTCAGGGCGTTGCCGCCTGTCGTAGTCTCCGAGGGGCCGAACATCACGCCTATCTTCTCGCGCAGCTGGTTGATGAATATGCAGCAGGTATTGGTGCGCGATATGGTTCCGGTCAGCTTGCGCATGGCCTGGCTCATGAGGCGAGCCTGTACGCCCACGTTCTTGTCGCCCATGTCGCCCTCTATCTCGCTCTTGGGGGTGAGGGCGGCCACGGAGTCGACCACGAGGATGTCGATGGCCGACGAGCGTATCAGCTGTTCGGCTATCTCGAGGGCCTGCTCGCCGTTGTCGGGCTGGGCTATCAGCAGGTTGTTGACATCCACGCCGAGCTGTTCGGCATAGAAGCGGTCGAAGGCGTGCTCGGCGTCGATGATGGCGGCGATGCCGCCCTTCTTCTGCGCCTCGGCTATGGCATGGATGGCCAGGGTGGTCTTGCCTGAA
>JAIDJD010000086.1 GCA_029052375.1 Duncaniella sp.
ATATATGTGTCGGCCCGAAGGTGGGGGAGGACAGGCGGCCGGGATTACTCAGCCTTTGCCTCCTCGGCTGCGGGAGCCTCTGCGGCGGGCTTGTTGCCACGGCGCGAGCGGCGGGTGCGGCCGGTGGCCTTCTTGGCGGGCTTCTCGAGAAGGTTCTCGTTGTAGTCCACGAGCTCAATGAAGCACATCTTGGCGTTGTCGCCGAGACGGTTGCCGGTCTTGAGGATGCGGGTGTAGCCGCCGTTGCGCTCGGCGATCTTCTGAGAGATTTCGCGGAACAGCTCGGTCACAGCCTCCTTGTTCTGGAGGTGTGCGAAGACAAGGCGGCGGTTGTGGGTCGAGTCCTCCTTGGCGCGGTTGATCAGGGGCTCGGCATAGACGCGGAGAGCCTTGGCCTTTGCCAGGGTAGTGAAGATGCGCTTGTGCATGATCAGCGAGATGGTCATGTTGGCCAGCAGCGCGTCGCGATGAGCCTTCTTGCGGCTGAGGTGGTTGAATGATTTATTGTGTCTCATCGTGTTTTATTTCTCTTTATCAAGTTTATATTTGGAGATGTCCATGCCGAAGGAGAGGTTGAGGTTGGCCAGGAGCTCGTCAAGCTCGGTGAGCGACTTCTTGCCGAAGTTGCGGAACTTGAGCAGGTCTGTCTTGTTGTAGACAACGAGCTCGCCAAGGGTCTCTACCTCTGCGCTCTTGAGGCAGTTGAGCGCGCGGACGCTGAGGTCCATATCTACGAGCTTGCTCTTGAGGAGCTGTCGCATATGGAGTACCTCCTCGTCAAACTCCTCTTCGTGGTCCTGCTCGTCGGTCTCGAGAGTTATCTTCTCGTCCGAGAAGAGCATGAAGTGGTAGATGAGGATTTTGGCTGCCTCTTTGAGGGCATCTTTGGGGAGAATTGAACCGTCGGTTGTGATTTCCAGTGTGAGCTTGTCGTAGTCGGTCTTTTGATCAACGCGGAAGTTCTCCACGGTATACTTCACGTTCTTGATGGGGGTGTAGATGGAGTCGATGGGAATGATGTCGATGGCATCGCCGGGATTGGCGTTCTCCTCGGCGGGAACCCATCCGCGACCCTTGTTGATTGTGAGGTCGATTGTGAAGCTTGCGCTAGGATCCAAATGACAGATGACAAGGTCAGGGTTGAGAATCTCGAACCCGGAGAGGACTTTGCCAATGTCACCGGCTGTGAACTCTTCCTTGCCTGACACAGTGATTGAGGCCTTTTCGGAGTCTGTCCCCTCGACGGTCTGCTTGAGGTTGACCTTCTTGAGGTTGAGGATGATGTTGGTGACATCTTCCTTCACTCCGGGGATGGTGTCAAACTCGTGGCGTACGCCGTCTATGCGGATAGACGAGATGGCATAGCCTTCGAGAGAGGAGAGGAGGATACGGCGAAGTGCGTTGCCGATAGTGATACCATAACCGGGCTCCAATGGCTTGAACTCGAATTTCCCGAAGTGGTTATCGGCCTCCAACATGAGGACTTTGTCAGGTTTCTGGAATGCTAATATAGCCATGGATCTTAGTTTAATTGATTATTTAGAATACAACTCGACGATCAGCTGCTCCTTGATGGGCTCGGGGATGTCTTCGCGGGCGGGAACGTGGAGGAACTTGCCTGCCTTGAGGCTCTCGTCCCACTCCAGCCAGGGATACTTGCTGTGGTTGAAGCCTGCAAGGGCGTCGCCGATGACCTCGAGAGACTTGGACTTCTCGCGGACACCTACAACGTCGCCGGACTTGACAGAGTAAGAGGCGATGTTGACAACCTTGCCGTTGACTGTGATGTGGCGGTGGAGGACGAGCTGACGGGCGGCGGCGCGGGTGGGAGCGATGCCGAGGCGGTATACTACGTTGTCGAGACGGCTCTCGAGGAGCTGGAGGAGTATCTCGCCGGTGATGCCCTTAGAGCGCGATGCCTTGTCGAAGAGGTTGTGGAACTGCTTCTCGAGCACGCCGTAGGTATATTTTACCTTCTGCTTCTCGCGGAGCTGTACGCCATACTCAGAGGTCTTGCGACGCTTGTTGAGGCCGTGCTGTCCCGGGGGATAGTTCTTCTTTGTGAGGACTTTGTCCTCTCCGAAGATAGGTTCGCCGAATTTACGGGCGATTTTGGTGCGGGGACCTGTGTATCTTGCCATTGTGGTAGTTGTTGTTTAGGAATTGTCTGGGACCGTGTCTCCGTCGCCGCCTCAGCGTCCCTGGCTCAGAGGCGCGCCTTGACAGCCGCGGCCGCGCAGAGAGGTGGGATGGTTTGCGTGGCCAATATTTTTCGGGTGTGCCTCGGCTCTGGGGCCGTGCGGCATGGAGGTTCGGGGGTCGGCCCTAAGGCCGCGGTCCCGGATGGAGGTTGTAAATCTTGTGTTGAAATTTACGGTGCCGGCCGCGATTCGGCGCTCCGAAGATGTTGACGAGCGAGTGAAAGAAGAGCCTTTTCAGATTAAGGTGGCTGTCAACGGAGCCTGCTTGAAGCTGGCCGGCTGAGTGGTTGTCCTTGGTCGGGGCGTCCGGGATTCTATCAGACGCGGCGGCGCTTGGGAGGACGGCAGCCGTTGTGGGGCAGAGGAGTAACGTCGATGATCTCGGTCACTTCGATGCCGGCGCCGTGGATGGTGCGGATTGCAGACTCGCGGCCGTTGCCGGGACCCTTGACATAAGCCTTCACCTTGCGGAGGCCGAGGTCATAGGCGATCTTGGCACAGTCCTGTGCTGCCATCTGGGCTGCGTAGGGAGTATTCTTCTTGGAGCCGCGGAAGCCCATCTTGCCTGCGGAAGACCAGGAGATAACCTGACCCTCGGAGTTGGCAAGGCACACGATGATGTTGTTGAACGAAGAGTGTACGTGGAGCTGGCCAGCGGCGTCGACCTTGACGTTGCGCTTCTTTGCGGCGACAGTCTTTTTTGCCATATCGGGATGTTATTTAGTAGCTTTTTTCTTGTTAGCAACGGTTTTCTTGCGTCCCTTGCGGGTGCGGGCATTGTTCTTGGTGCTCTGGCCGCGTACGGGGAGGCCGTTGCGGTGACGGATGCCGCGGTAGCAGCCGATGTCCATCAGACGCTTGATGTTGAGCTGGATTTCGCTGCGGAGGTCGCCCTCGACCTTGTAGTCAGAGCCGATCACTTCGCGGACTGCGGCGGCCTGGTCGTCGGTCCAGTCCTTTACCTTGACGTTGACGTCGACGCCGGCTTTCTCGAGGATGGACTTCGCCGCGCTGCGGCCGATGCCGAAGATGTAGGTCAGGGCGATTTCACCTCTCTTGTTCTGGGGGAGGTCAACTCCCACGATTCTTACTGCCATATAGATAGTTGGGTTGAATTTCTTGTGGGCCGGCCGGTAGGGCCGCCCGAATTTTTTGCAAAGTTAATACTAATTTCGCAATCGGAAGGGGCGGAAACGGCCAAACGCAACACTAATTAGAAATCGTTTGGATAATTTAACTAATCAGATGCTACGCTGTTGTCTTGAAGCCGTTTCCCGCGCCCCGGGTGCGATCTTAGCCCTGACGCTGCTTGTACTTGGGGTTCTTCTTGTTGATGACGTACAGACGTCCTTTGCGGCGCACGATCTTGCTGTCCGGAGTGCGCTTCTTGACAGATGCTCTTACTTTCATTGTCGTTGGGTATTGTTGGATTGATATTATCAGTGGATGGTAAGTGTGCCCCGGACACAGCCGGGAAGCGGGGGAGAGGAGAGAGGCGAGGGAAGAGTGAACCTTATTTGTAGCGGAAGGAGATGCGGCCCTTGGTAAGGTCGTAGGGAGACATCTCAACCTTCACCTTGTCGCCGGGGAGGATCTTGATGTAGTGCATCCGCATCTTGCCTGAGATGTGGGCCGTGATTTCGTGCCCGCTCTCGAGCTCTACGCGGAACATTGCGTTTGAGAGTGCCTCGACGATGGTGCCGTCAAGTTCGATTGCAGCTTGTTTTGCCATTCTCTGTCGTTGTGGTTGAAGGGATGGGGTTAGGAGGGTTGGGTTGTGTCTGTGGAGGGAGCCTGCGGCCCGGGCGCGGGGTCGGCGTCACAGCGGACTGCACGCGGTCCGAGCGCCTCCTCGATGTAGTCGAAGGTAGTCAGTATGCGCGGGCCCTCGGGCTGTATGACGATGGTGTGCTCGTAGTGGGCCGAGGGTTTGCGGTCCTTGGTACGGCAGGTCCAGCCGTCGCGTTCGATGACTATGTTGCGGCTCCCGAGATTGATCATCGGCTCGATGGCTATGCAGAGGCCCTTGCGGAGGACGGGGCCTACGCCGCGGCGTCCGTAGTTGGGCACCTCGGGATCCTCGTGCATCTTGCGCCCGATGCCGTGGCCGCACATCTCGCGCACGACGCTGTAGCCGCGGCGCTCGCAGTAGGTCTGCACGGCGTTGGCTATGTCGCCAATGCGGCGTCCCTCCTGGGCGGCTTCGATGCCTTTGTAGAGAGACTCCTTGGTGGTGCGCATGAGGGCCATGACTTCAGGAGCGACGTCTCCGACAGCGAATGTGTAGCACATATCGCCGTGGAAGCCGTCGAGCTCGACCACGGTGTCCACTCCGAGGATATCGCCCTCGCGGAGCTCATATCCGGATGGGAATCCGTGGACGACAGTCTCGTTGAGCTCGATGCAGAGCGTGGCGGGGAAGCCTCCGTAGCCGAGGCAGGCGGGGCGGCCGCCGTTGTCGAGCATGAACTCGCGGGCGATGGTGTCGAGGCGGCGGGTAGTCACACCGGGAGCCACCCACTTGGCTACCTCGCCAAGTGTGCGGCTCACGAGTGTGCAGGCCTGCTGCATTTTCTCGACTTCTTCGGGTGTCTTGAGATAAATCATTAGAACGGTCTGTTTCCTTGACTTTGGTTATCTCCTGCTGTTACCGAGATTGAGGTGGGGATTGTTCACTGTTGTGTCGACTTCAGCCGTTGTCGGGTTGGGACACCGGATATCAGTATCCCGCGCCGGTGGTGCGGCCTTTGATCTTGCCTTCCTTCATGAGACCGTCGTAGTGGTGCATCATGAGGTGGCTCTCTATCTGCTGGAGAGTGTCGAGGACAACGCCAACGAGAATGAGAAGCGATGTGCCGCCGAAGAACTGTGCGAAGTTCTGGCTGATGCCGAAGAAGCGGGCGAAGGCAGGAAGGATGGCGACCACGCCGAGGAAGAGAGAGCCGGGCAGAGTGATGCGGCTCATGATAGAGTCGAGATACTCTGCGGTCTTCTTGCCGGGCTTGACGCCGGGGATGAAGCCGTTGTTGCGCTTCATGTCCTCTGCCATCTGGGTGGGACGCACGGTGATGGCGGTGTAGAAGTAAGTGAAGGCAACAATGAGGATGAAGTAGACGAGGTTGTACCAGAAGCCGTTGATGTCCGAGAAGGCGGCATAGAAGCCCGAAGAGCCTTCTGACCCGCCGAAGCCGGCGAGCGTGATGGGGATGAACATGATGGCCTGGGCAAAGATGATGGGCATCACGCCGGCGGCATTCACCTTGAGGGGAATGTACTGGCGCGCGCCGCCATACTGGCGGTTGCCTACGATGCGCTTTGCATACTGCACGGGCACCTTGCGCGTGCCCTGGACGAGCAGGACGGCGCCGACGGTGACGGCAAAGAGAAGGATAATCTCGACAACAAACATGATGAGGCCGCCCTGCGAGCCTGTAGAGCCCGGGAGACGGCTGGTGAACTCGTAGAACAGAGCTCCCGGGAGACGGGCGATGATACCTACGAGGATGATGAAGGAGATACCGTTGCCTATGCCGCGGTCAGTGATGCGCTCTCCGAGCCACATGATGAACATGGAGCCGGCGGCGAGAATCACCGTCAGGTATGCAATGGTCCAAAAGCCCATGTGGGCGCTGCCCGTAGCAGCGCTCACCTGGACCTGGAGATTTACAAGGTAGGCAGGACCTTGGAGAAGAAGGATCAGCACAGTGAGATAGCGGGTGTACTGGCTGAGCTTCTGCCGTCCGCTCTCGCCCTCCCTCTGCATCTTCTGGAAAGAGGGAAGCACCATGCCGAGCAGCTGTATCACGATGGATGCAGTGATGTAGGGCATAATGCCGAGGGCAAAGATGGAGGCCTGCGAGAACGCGCCGCCCGAGAACATATCGAGCAGCTGCATGAGACCGCTCTTGTTGGTGAACTTCGAGAGGGCGTCGAGGTCCTCGGGCGAGATGCCGGGGAGAACTACGTAACAGCCCAGACGATAGACGAGCACCAGCAGGAGGGTGACAAGAATGCGCTTGCGCAGCTCATCAATGGTCCATATGTTACGGATTGTCTGTATAAATCTCATTGGGGAGGAGGGGATGTTTTAGAGTTTGGTTACAGTCCCACCGAGAGCGGTGATGGCTGCCTCGGCTGCTGCCGAGAAGGCGTTGGCCTCTACGTCGATCTTCTTTGTGAGGGTGCCGTTGGCGAGAACCTTGACAGGCTGCTTGCCGTTGACGAGACCTGCCTTTACAAGGGTGTCGACGGTGATCTTGTCAAGCTCGGCCGAGGCGGCGAGAGTCTCGAGATCTGAGAGGTTGACGGCCTTGTACTCGGTGCGCTTCAGGGGCTTGAAGCCGAACTTGGGGAGACGGCGCTGGAGGGGCATCTGACCACCTTCGAAGCCTATCTTGCGGCTGTAGCCCGAGCGGGACTTTGCACCCTTGTGACCGCGGGTGGATGTGCCGCCCTTGCCTGAACCGGGACCGCGGCCGATGCGGGTCTTAGACTTGACTGCGCCGGCGGCGGGCTTGAGATTGCTTAATTCCATTTGTTCTTTTCAGTTAAGATTGGGTATGGATCTATAATTGTGTTGGGAAGGTGGGCTGTTTTCAGGCTTCCTTCACCTCTACGAGGTGGTGTACGGCCTTGACCATTCCACGGATGGAGGGGGTGTCCTCGTGCTCTACGGTGTGGTTCATCTTCTTGAGGCCGAGGGCATCGAGAGTGCGCTTCTGCACGGAGGGTGCGTTGATGCGGCTCTTGATCTGGGTGATTTTGATTTTTGCCATTGTGCGAGTGGGGATTAGCCGTTAAACACTGTCTCGAGCGACACACCGCGGTTCTGGGCCACCTGGGCGGGAGAACGCATCTCGCCGAGGGCGGCGATGGTGGCCTTAACGAGGTTGTGGGGGTTGGAAGAGCCCTTGCTCTTGCAGAGCACGTCGGTGACGCCTACGCTCTCAAGCACGGCGCGCATAGCACCGCCGGCCTTTACGCCGGTACCGTGGGATGCGGGCTTGAGGATGACGCGCGAGCCGCCGAACTTGGCTGCCTGCTCGTGGGGGATGGTGCCCTTGTGCACGGGGACCTTGATGATGTTCTTCTTGGCTGCCTCCACGCCCTTGGCGATGGCGGCCTGTACTTCGTTGGCTTTGCCGAGGCCCCAGCCTACGATGCCGTTCTCGTTGCCGACAACGACGATGGCGGCGAATGTGAAGGTGCGGCCGCCCTTGGTCACCTTGGTGACGCGGTTGATGGCCACGAGGCGGTCCTTGAGGTCGAGGTCGCTTGCCGACTTAACTTTGTTATTCTTTGTTGCCATTGATGTATGGTTGGGGTTTAGAATTTGAGGCCGCCGTTGCGGGCTGCGTCGGCGAGGGATTTCACACGGCCGTGGAAGAGATATCCGTTGCGGTCGAAGACTACTTCGGTTACGCCGGCCTCGAGGGCCTTCTTGGCGATGGCTTCGCCTACCTTGGCGGCGATTTCACACTTGGTGCCTTCCTCTATGCCTTTCGAGGAGGATGCGCAGATGGTCTTGCCTGCGAGGTCGTCGATGAGCTGGACGTAGATCTGCTTGTTGGAGCGGAATACGCTCATGCGCGGACGAGCGGCGGTGCCGGAAATCTTGCCGCGGATGCGGGCCTTGATTTTGTTGCGACGTTGTATCTTAGAAACCATAGTTTTCTGTGTACGGGGTTATTATTTAGCACTTGCCGACTTACCCGACTTGCGACGGATAACTTCGCCAACAAACTTGATGCCCTTGCCCTTGTAGGGTTCGGGCTTGCGGAGCGAGCGGATCTTGGCGCATACCTGGCCGAGAAGCTGCTTGTCGTCGCTCTCGAGGATGATGAGGGGGTTCTTGTTGCGCTCGGTCTTGGCCTCGACCTTTACCTCGGGGGGGAGCTTTATGTAGATGGCGTGAGAGTAGCCGAGCGAGAGCTCGAGCACCTGGCCGGTCGACGCGGCGCGGTAACCCACACCTACGAGCTCCATCTCCTTGCGGTAGCCTTCGGACACGCCTACGACCATGTTGTGGACGAGGGCGCGGTAGAGGCCGTGCTGGGCGCGGTGGTCGCGCTCGTCGCTGGGACGGGTGAGGGTTACGTGGCCGTCGGCCACTTCTACCTTGATATCGGGATTGACCTTCTGGGTGAGAGTGCCCTTGGGGCCCTTGACTGTTACTACGTTGTCTGCGTCTACGGTTACGGTGACGCCAGCGGGTATCTCAATGGGAGCTTTACCTATACGTGACATATTCTGTGTTCTCCTTATTGATTAGTAAACGTAGCAGAGCACCTCGCCTCCAACCTTGAGGTCGCGTGCCTTCTTGTTAGTCATTACACCCTTGGAGGTGGAGAGGATGGCGATGCCGAGTCCGTTGAGGACGCGGGGCATATCCTTGTAGCCGGTGTAGCGGCGGAGACCGGGACGCGATACGCGCTCGAGGGCCTTGATGGCGTTGACCTTGTCGATGGGGTCGTACTTGAGGGCGATCTTGATGGTGCCGGCGGGGTTTTCGCCTTCCTCAAATTTGTAGTTGAGGATGTAGCCTTGTTCGAAGAGGATCTTGGTGATCTCCTTCTTCAAGTTTGAGGCGGGGATCTCGACCACACGGTGGTTGGCCTTGATGGCGTTCCTCAATCTTGTCAGATAGTCTGCAATAGGATCTGTCATTGGTTGATTTGTTTAAATTGATTGGGGTGTCCCAACAATATTTAATTGATTCACACGGGTATTTCCGGTTGAAGGGGGAGGGAGAGGGGG
>JAIDJD010000087.1 GCA_029052375.1 Duncaniella sp.
TGCCGGCCTCGCCGAGGGCGAGGATGGTGCGCGCGGCCAGGAAGAAGTAGACAGACACGGTGGCGATGGTCATGGCGACGTCGCCGGTGGCCTGGAGCAGCTCGTTGGCGTTGTGGAGGCCGAGGGTCATCTCGGTGGCCCAGCCGCAGGCGGCGTGGAGGCAGGCGCCGGCAGACCATACGCCGATGGCCCAGAGGTAGCCCTTCTTGGTGCCCATCCAGTCGATGAAGCGGCCGGCAAGGAGGTTGGCCACGGCATAGACGATGGAGAAGACGGCGGTGATGAGGCCATAGTTGGCGTCGGTCCAGTGGAACTCGGGAGAGATGAACTCCTTCCAGGTGAGAGAGAGCACCTGACGGTCCATGTAGTTGACCGTGGTGGCCAGGAACAGCAGAGCGCAGATGGTCCAGCGGAAGTTGGTCATCTTCTGGTTCGCGGCCTGGAGGGGTGTTGTCGAGGCTGCCATCGCTTAGAATTTAAAGTAGTTCTTGGCGTTGTTGTAGCAGATATCCTCGATCATCTGGTTGACGCGCTGCTCTTCGTATCCGGTGTAGGGTATCTCGCCGTTCTCGATGTCCTGGCCAACGAGGTTGCAGAGTGTGCGGCGGAAGTACTCGTGGCGGGGGTAGGAGAGGAACGAGCGGGAGTCTGTGAGCATACCCACGAAGCGGCTGAGGAGGCCCAGGAGCGAGAGGGCGTTCATCTGCTTCTGCATACCGTCCTTCTGGTCGAGGAACCACCAGCCCGAGCCAAACTGGATCTTGCCGGCGACGGTGCCGTCCTGGAAGTTGCCGAGCATGGTGGCTATCACCTCGTTGGCACAGGGGTTGAGGTTGTAGAGGATGGTCTTGGCGAGCTTGCCGCGGGTGTTGAGCTTGTCGAGGAAGCGGGCGCAAGACTTGGCTGTGTTGAACTCGCCGATCGAGTCAAAGCCGGTGTCGGGGCCGAGCAGCTTGAACATCTTGGTGTTGTTGTTGCGGATGGCGCCGTAGTGGAACTGCTGGGTCCAGCCTGAGTTGTAGTCCATCTCGCCGAAGACGATGAGCATGGCGCTCTTGAACTTCTCGATTTCCTCGTGGCTGAGCTCCTTGCCTCCGTACACCTTGTCGAAGATAGCGTCTATCTCGGCATCGGTGTAGTCTGCGGCATAGAACTCCTCGATGCCGTGGTCAGAGAGGCGGCAGCCCATCTCCTCGAAGAAGTCGTGGCGCTTCTGGAGGGCGTCCACCATGTCCTGGAACTTGTTGATCTCAACGCCGGACATCTCGGAGAGCTTCTCCACGTATGCGCGGAACTCGGCGGGCACCTCTACGGCCATGGCCTTGTCGGGACGCCAGGTGGGGAGCATCTTGATTTCGAAGCCGCTGTCCTTGACCTGCTTGTGGTATTCGAGGGTGTCTACGGGGTCGTCTGTGGTGCAGACGGTCTCCACGTTGTAGCGGCGCATGAAACCGCGGGCGGTCATCGTGGGGTCGTTGAGGAGCTTGTCGTTGCACTCGTCAAAGATCTCCTTGGCGGTCTCGGGGTTGAGGAGCTTGTCGATACCGAAGGCTGTCTTGAGCTCGAGGTGGGTCCAGTGGTAGAGGGGGTTGCGGAAGGTGTAGGGGACAGTCTCGGCCCACTTCTGGAACTTCTCCCAGTCTGTGGTGTCGGCGCCGGTGCAGAAGCGCTCTTCCACGCCGTTCGAGCGCATGGCACGCCACTTGTAGTGGTCGCCGCCGAGCCATATCTCGGTGATGGATTTGAACTTGTGGTCGTCAGCTACCATCTTGGGGATGAGGTGGCAGTGATAGTCGATGATAGGCATCTTAGCCGCGTGTTCGTGATATAATTTCTGCGCGGTAGGGGTCTGCAGCAGAAAATTTTCGTCCATGAAGGGCTTCATAGAATTTCTTGTGTAATAGAAGTTAGGTCTAAGTGATTTGAAAAGAATATTAGCATGGGAGCTTTTATAGTATAAGTCCGTGGAACACGCGATGTGA
>JAIDJD010000088.1 GCA_029052375.1 Duncaniella sp.
CACAGATATGCCCTCGGGGATATTGTGGAGGGTGATGGCAAAGACAAGCTTGGCTGTGCGGGACAGATGAGACCTCGGCCCTTCAGGTTTAGTCGAGGCGATGTGTTGGTGCGGGATGACACAGTCGAGAAACAGCAGGAACAGTATGCCGCCGAGAAAGCCTGTTATGGCCGGGAAGATGCTCATGAAACCTTCCTTGCCTGTGGTCTCTATGGATGGAATCAGCAGAGACCATACAGACGCGGCCACCATGACGCCGGCGGCAAAACCGGCGAGCCCCTTCATCACAGGTTCGGGCATGGTTTTCCTCATAAGGAAAACCGATGCCGCGCCTATAGCGGTGCCGAGGAAGGGGATGAGTATTCCTATGACGAGACTGTTCATATCTAAAGAACGTCTTCAATGGCTATTTGTTGACTGTCGGCCCACGATATTAAAAACGAAAAGAAAGAGGAACTTCACAGTTCCTCTTCCGGCATTGGCTTGAAAAGTGTTGGAGTTTGTATTCTTGGATTGCCCATTTGTTCAGTCTGCCTTCAGCCATGTGTTGAAGAAGGTACTTATCCGATCGAAAGGTATCTTGTCGAGGTTGTCGTAGAGGTCGCAGTGAGATGCTCCGGGCACTATGAGGAGTTCCTTGTTGTCGCCTTGCAGGAGCTTGAAGGTGTCCTCGCCGAAGTAGCGCGAGTGGGCCTTCTCGCCATGGACTATCATGACCGCGTTCTCGAGTTCGCCGGCATATTCGAAGAACTTGAAATTGACGAAGGGCAGGGCTGAAGTGGCGTTCCAGCCGTCTGTCGAATTGCCCGAGCGCGGATGGTATCCGCGCGGGGTCTTGTAGTATGCATGATAGTCTTTGACAAACTGAGGCGCATCTTCAGGCAGAGGGTCTACCACGCCTCCTGAGCGGAGATAATGGCCGGAGCGGCAGTCGGCTGTGCGCTGTGCGGCCATGGCGGCGCGTGTGGCGTTGCGCTTATCGGAAGAGTTGTCGGCGTCGAAGTATCCGTTGGCGCTGACGCGGGTCATGTCGTACATGGTCGAGGCCACGGTGGCCTTGATGCGCGGGTCGCTGATGGCGGCCTGGATGGCTATGCCTCCCCAGCCGCATATGCCGAGGATGCCTATGCGGGAGGCGTCTGCCTCGGGCAGTGTCGACAGGTAATCGACGGCGGCCGAGAAGTCTTCGGTATTGATGTCGGGCGAGGCCACACGTCGGGGCCGGCCTCCGCTCTCTCCTGTGAACGAGGGGTCGAATGCTATGGTGAGGAATCCGAGTTCGGCGAGTTTCTGGGCATACAGGCCGCTCGACTGCTCTTTGACCGCTCCGAAGGGACCGCTGACTGCTATTGCCGGCAACGGACCGACGGCCCCCTTGGGTATGTACATATCGGCGGCCAGCGTGATGCCGTAACGGTTAGCAAATGTCACCTTGCGGTGGTCTGTCTTGTCGCTTTCGGGGAACACTTTGTCCCATTCTTGCGTCAGGTTGAGTTCCTGAAGGGTGGCGAGCGAGGTGTCGGTGTTGGGATTATACATATTTGATGGAGTTGTTTTGGCCAGTTCTGTTGCCGAGACAGTAAGAAATGCTAATGATGTCATCAGCGAGACGATGGTTCGGTTCATATTCGGTCTTGGTTTCAATGATGCAAAGTTAGTTGATGAATGCATGACAATACAAACCAATATTACCGTTTTTGTTACCAAAATCAACGGAATGTGGCGATAAATATGAATGTCGGCCTCGTGGCCTGTCAGTGGCCGGTGAGTATGGCACGGAGCCACCACCAGGCACGTCGCGGCAGGGAAGGGCGCATGGCGTCGAGG
>JAIDJD010000089.1 GCA_029052375.1 Duncaniella sp.
CTAATTATGTGATTTTCAATCTGTTATCTATTTTCCGATGCAAAAGCGTGAGAAGATGGTGTGGAGGATTTGGGTGGAGGGGATGTCGCCGGTGATGGAGGAGAGGTGGCGGATGGTCTGGCGGAGGTGTTCGGCTATGAGGTCGCCGCTGAGGCCTGTGCGGAGGGCGTCTATGACGTCTGTGGCTGTCTCTTCGGCCGCGGCGAGGGCTTCGGCGTGGCGGGCGTTGGTGACGAGGATGCCTTCGGCCGCGTTGGAGTTCTCGCTGTCGGCATATGCCACGAGCTTGGCTTTCAGAGCGTCGAGGCCTGTGCCCTTGAGAGCCGAGATCGAGATGGTGTCGGCGTGGCCATTTGGCATCCCGTCTGCGAGGCTGTCAAAGTCTGTGCCGTCGGTCTGCCTGATGTCTGATTTGTTTATGGCCACGAGCAGGTATCCGGGAGTCTCAGGTGTCCGGGTTAGTGCCCGGCAGGCCTCGGCTGTCAGCGAGGGGTCGGGCGCTGAGGCGGGGTCTATCACGGCTATGGCTATCCTGGCGCGCGACATGGCCTTGCGCGAGCGGTCGATGCCTATCTTCTCTATTGTGTCTGCGGTCTCCCTTATGCCGGCTGTGTCGATGAATCTGAACCGGTAGTCGCCGAGTGTCACTGTCTCCTCTACGGTGTCTCTTGTTGTGCCGGGGATGTCGCTCACTATGGCGCGTTCCTCGCCGAGCAGGGCGTTGAGCAGGGATGACTTTCCGGCGTTGGCGGCGCCGATTATGGCTACGGGTATGCCCTCCTTTATGGCCTGTCCGCTGACAAACGAGTCTTTGAGCCGGCCTACCTCCGAGCGTATGCTTTGGGCGAGCTCCATGAGCCTCTGCCTGTCGGCAAACTCAACGTCCTCTTCCGAGAAGTCGAGTTCGAGTTCGAGCAGGGATGCTATCTCTACGAGGCTGTCTCTAAGGCTGTTGATGCGGTCTGAGAAGCGTCCGTCGAGCTGAGAGGCGGCCAGTCTGTGGGAGGCTCTCGACGACGAGGCTATGACGTCGGCCACGGCCTCGGCCCTTGCGAGGTCTATCCTGCCGTTGACGAGCGCTCTCTGTGTGAATTCGCCTCTCGAGGCGAGCCTTGCGCCCGAGCGTGCGAGCAGGCTCAGGGTCTCTCTCTGTATCCATCTTGAGCCGTGGAGGCTGAGTTCTATTGTGTCCTCTCCGGTGAACGATGCGGGGCCTCTGAAGATTGTGGCCACGCATTCGTCTACGGGGTCGTCCTTGCGTTCGGGGTCTACTATGCGGCCATAGTGGGCTGTATGGCTTTTCCATCCGGCGGGGTCTGAGCCGTGCCATATCTTGCTTACGGTCTCTATGGCCTTGGGTCCGCTCACCCTTATCACGGCTATTCCGCCTGTCCCGGGGGGTGTCGAGATGGCGCAGATGGTGTCTTCGGGGTTGAATATCTCTTCCATGTCAAGTCTGTGTCATTTGGCCTTGGTGCAGAGCCTTGACCACCGGTCAAAGTCGGCCTGGCTCTCGAGGCGGTCTTCGAGCTCGTCGGGGAGGGATGAGAAGAAGTCGTGGCCGGTGAGGGCTTCCACCTCGTCTATCGTGACGGCACACTTCTGCATACCTCCTTCGACCCTGCCGTTGGGGAATATGAATCCTATGCCCATCGCGGGGGTGGAGTAGGGGGTGAGAATTACCTTGAAGAAGCGCGACGGGACGTACACTCTCCCGGCTCCGATGTATTCCAGGGGTCTGCCGTCTATCACGGGGCCTGCGATTATGTAGACCGGACCCTGGCCCGAGGCCAGGAGGCGGCATTTGTCTTCGAGCTTGCCCCAGGCTCCGCCGTTTAGTGCTCCCGACTGGGGGCACATATTGGTGAGGTAGAACGACTCCGACATTGCCTCGGGGCTCCATTTCATGTCTGCGGCGGGAGCCATGTGGCCTCTCTGGTATCCCGAATTGCGGTAATCCTCGAGCGAGGGACATCCCTTTACGCCGGGGTCGGGCCTGAAGTTGCTCTTGCGCTTTTCTGTCCCGAGGGTCTCCTCGGCCGTCAGCTCCCATGCCACCCAGTTGGGGATATGCGCTCCGGGGTTGAACGATATGTCCATGCCGGTGTAAGATTTCTTCACTTCCGGCGTTCTTTCCGATGTCTTGACTTCGAGCAGGTTGCCGTATTCGAGGCCTGTCATAGCGCTCTCGCTATCTCTGCTCTCTGTCTGTATGGCGCGTATGAGCGAGGCGCAGGCCACTGCGATGAGTATCACGAACAGCGACCCTGCCGACATCCGCGCGGACTTCTTCCTGCGGTTGTTCCTGCTGTACTTTTTCTTTGCCATTCGTCTGTGGCTTATATCTCTATGGCGTTGATTATGCGCGCTATCTCCGAGGCGTCTTCCACTGTTGTCCCTGTGGCTATCGGGAGGCTTATGAGTTCGGCGGCCATCCTCTCTGTGAGGCTCAGGTCTCCGTGTGCGAGCCGGGCATAGCACGGCTGCATATGCGGGGGCACGGCATAGTGGATGTCTGTGCCTGCGCCTGCGGTCTCGAGAGCTCTGCGCATGGCGTCTCTCTTGTCGGCAGGCACGCGTATGACGTACTGGTGCCATACGCAGTCTGTCACAGCCTCTGACATGAGAGGCTTCACGACGTCTGCTCTCTCTATGGTGCGCTCGTATGCCAGCGCGCGTTCGAATCTGTCGGCGTTCTCCTTGTCTGTATACGGGAGCTTCACCCTCAGCATCGCCGCCTGTATGGGGTCCATGCGGCAGTTGAAACCGGTGTAGATATTGTGATACCTTCTGTCGGCGCCATAGTTGGCCAGGGCTCTGACAATCTTTGCGAGCTCAGGGTCGTGTGTGGCCACGGCTCCGGCATCGCCGAGGGCTCCGGTGTTCTTGGGGGGGTAAAAGCTGAAGGCTCCCGCGTCGCCGAGGGCTCCCGTCATGCGTCCGCCATAGAGGCCGTCGGCTGTCGAGCGCGCCCCGATGGCCTGTGCGTTGTCCTCAAGCACGGCCAGACGGTGTCTGAGGCACATCTCTCTGATGTCAGCGTCCCAGGCCACACGTCCGTAGAGGTGGACGGGCATCACGGCTCTCACACCGTCGTTTTCCGACAGGGCTCTCTCGAGTCCCTCGGCCGAGAGGTTCATGGTGCGGTCGTCGGGATTGACGAGCACAGGCCTCAGCCCGGCGTCTGATATGGCGAGCACCGAGGCTATGTATGTGTTGGCGGGGACAACGACGCCGTCTCCCTCCCTGAGCCTGCCCTGGGCCACCATAGCCCTCAGCGTCAGCCTCAGGGCGTCCAGACCGTTGCTGACACCTATTATATAGGGGACGCCGGTCATGTCGGCCAGCTCTCTCTCGAATGCCTCGACCTCGGGCCCTCCTATGTATCGGCCTGACCTGACCACGCGGACGGCGGCCTCGGCGAGGGCGTCCTCGTAGGGGGCATTGACCTTGGCGAGGTCAAGGAAGGGATATCTCATCTCGCTCATATGGCCTCCTCCTTTCTGCTCCGCGCCCATTCCATGAATCTGTCGAAGTCTCGCTCGTAGTCGTCCTCGGTGTAAAATGTGGAGGTCATCACCATGCATACGCTCCCAGAAGAGAAATCGTCGAGCACCCTCCAGTATCCCGGGGGCACGTAGAGCCCCTCGAACGGCTTGTTGAGCGCAAAGCGGTGGTGTTCGTAGCCATCGAAGAGGTCAACCGTGAAGCTTCCGCTCGCCGCCACGATGAGCGACTCAGACGCCTTGTGCGAGTGGGCTCCACGGCTCTCGCCCCCGGGGACGTCGTATATCCAATAGACCCTTTTGATGTCGAATGGCACATGGCGGGTCTCCTCGACGAATGTGAGGCTTCCGCGCGGGTCATACATCCTGGGCAGTTCTATTATATGTGGCTTGTTCATATGCGTCTTGGTGTGGGGTGGAGGAGGGGGGGATTTTCAGTTTCCAACTCACAAAGATAGTATAAATCCGATATAAAACCAACTTTGCCCTCAAAATTTTGCCAAAACGGCAATAAAGGTCAAAAATATGTTTTAAAACACATTTTT
>JAIDJD010000009.1 GCA_029052375.1 Duncaniella sp.
CTTGCACGCCTCGCTGTGGTGCGTGACAGACTGCAGGAACTGCTCGACTCACTTCACAAGCTAAGATGAACTCTAACCAAGAATCGACTTCGCCAGAACGAAAACCCCGGAAAAGGGCAAGAAAGCCGACAGCCGCGCCTCAGTCATGGCTGTCGCGCCACATACTCGGCGTGGCTATTGCGGCAACGGCCGCGGCGGCCGCGGCAATCACGATACTCGCCTTTGCCGTCATACCGCACTCGTCCTCCGGGGAGGGCGGCGACTGGGTCTACATTCCGAGGGAGAGCAACACCGCCGCCGTGCGCGATTCGCTCAAGAGCTCGCTCGGCTCGTCGATGGGTATGCGTGTATATCTTATGTGGAAGCTGATGGGCTCGGATGTCTCCGCCGCCAACGGAGCCTATCTCGTCAAGGACGGCCAGACAGCCCTGACCACAGCCAGGCGCATCGCCACAGGCAGGCAGACGCCGGTCAGGGTGACATTCAACGGCGTGAGACGCTTCGAGCAGATGGCGTCGCGCATTGCTTCTCAGCTCGAGTGCGACTCGGCCCAGTTTGTCAACGCCTGCTATGACATACTCCCTTCCAAGGGATTTGTCAAGGCCACTTTCCCGGCCGCGTTCATCCCGGACTCCTACGAGTTCTACTGGAGCGCAGCCCCCGACAATGTAGTGTACCGCCTTCTCGACTACCGCAACCGCTTCTGGACAGACGATAGGCTTGCCAAGGCACGCAGACTGGGACTCAGCAAAGTAGAAGTGGCCACCCTGGCCTCGATAATAGAAGAAGAGACCGCTAAGCGCGACGAGCGTCCCAAGGTAGCGCGCCTGTATCTGAACCGCCTCGAGAAAGACATGAGGCTCCAGGCAGACCCTACCGTCAAATTCGCGGTGGGCGACTTCTCGCTCAGGCGCATCCTCGGCGTCCACCTCAAGACCGTCTCGCCATACAACACATATCTCAATGCCGGACTGCCTCCCGGCCCTATCCGCATCCCCGAGGCATCGTCGCTCGACGCTGTGCTCGACGCACCGTCCCACCCCTTCTTATATATGTGTGCCAAGGAAGACTTTTCCGGCTACCACAACTTCGCCACTGACTATCCCACACACCAGGCCAACGCCAGACGTTACCAGGCCGAGCTGAACAGGAGAAAAATCAAATAACTCTCTTCCCATCATAGCCATGCGCTCTACACCACAGAAAACACGACCCGCCAGACGCCGAGACATCAACGTCTTCAGCAACCTGAATGACATTCCGTTCATCCACTTCCCGGCCAAGCTAGACCACATGATAATGGCCGTATGCGGCGAGGGAGAGGTCTCGGCCACGATAGACATCACACAGCGCAAGCTCGGACGCCACCAGGTGATGGTGCTGAGGCCGGGACACATCATCGACAGATGCGAGGCGAGCCCTGAGTTCAAAGGCTTCTTTGTCACAGTCTCCTCGGAGCATCTTCACGAGATGTTGCCGTCCATGCAATACGTGATTCCATACTCAATACTCTACAACGGCGACCCGATGATAGAGATAACCGAAGAAGAGTTTGAGTCGCTCTCGCTGATCTACGATATGTTCACCCGCCAGCTCCGCAACCACGAACGCCCCTTTGCCCAGATGGCCCTCGACTCGCTCTGCGAACTGCTCTTCTACACTACGCTCGGCATATACGCCCTGCGAACTCGCGAAATCAGCTACAAGTCGAGGCGCGAGGAGATTCTCTCGCAGTTCATCGAGGTGCTCGAGCAGAACTTCCGGACCGAGCGCTCTGTCAACTACTACGCCGACCGCCTCTTCGTAACCCCCAAGCATCTGTCGGCCGTCCTCAAGGAGATGAGCGGACAGACAGCAGGCGAGTGGATAGACAAGCGCGTCATCCTCGAGGCCAAGCTGATGCTCCGTTCCACCGGAATGAACATACAGGAGATAAGCACCGCGCTGAACTTCTCCAACCAGTCTTTCTTCGGCAAATATTTCAAACATCTGACGGGAATCTCCCCGCGCGATTACCGCACCAATCTCTCCGACCTGTAAATAAAAATGAAACGACACTCTCTTCTTATCGCCTCATTATGCACCGCCGCACTCCTCTTCGGAGCATCGCCCTACATGGACCTCGTGGAAGAGTCTGACAAAGCCTGCGGCGAATGCAAATGGGAAGAAGCCCTAAGGGCCATAGACTCAGCCATAGAGTGGGAGCCGGACAACCCCGGCAACATCCTGCTGCTCAGCAACAAGGGAATGATACAGTACAACCTCGGACTTGACTCTCTGGCTGTAGCCACCCTAACCGAAGCCCACAAGAAGGCTCCAAAGTCTGTCACAATACTGTCCAACCGTGCGCGTGTCCTCACAGCCTGCGGCCGGGACAGAGAGGCAATAGCCGACTATGAAACTATCATGGGGCTCGACTCCGTCAACAGCGAAGCCCGTTTCCATCACGGACTGCTCTCGCTGCGCCACAGAGACTACAACAGCGCGAAAGCCGACTTTGATTGGCTCCTCGCCAACAAGCCCGACACCCCGGAGAGCAACATAGCCCAGGCAACAATGCTGTGCGCGCTCGGACAATACGCCGAGGCAATCCCCTACTACAACCACATCCTCGACGAAATCAAGGAGCCAGAGTATTACGGAGCCAGAGCTTACTGCCACCTGATGACGGGCGAACTCCAGGAAGCCTCTGACGACATAGCCGCGGCCCTTGAGAAATCGCCGGCCGACGGCGAGCTCTACCTCTACCGGGCCGCGCTCAACAAGATGCGCTACCGCCCGGACGACTCGCGCAAGGACGCCCTGCGGGCCATTGAGTTAGGCATAGAGCCATCGAGGGCACAACAGTTTCTCAAATGACACACCGTCCAAACTATACTCTCCAAAGTTTGGCACATTGAAACTTTTTGCGTAATTTTGCTTATGCCAAAAGCCTCCGGGGCCACAGCCAGGCTCTAAACCGGAGGCAGCCACTTAAATCAGCCAGACTAATGAAAGAGATCAAGGATTTCACGATACTCGAAGCTGTGAGCGAACATCCCTCATACACCATGCTTCGCGTGACCCCTGCCGACGGCACACCCCTTCCGGCCATACAGCCGGGCCAGTTTGTCCAGATTGCCGTCGAGGCGCCGGGCGTCTTTCTCCGACGCCCGATTTCGGTCAACGATGTCAACGCCGAAAAGAACACACTCGACCTGCTCATACGGCTTGCCGGACGCGGCACCTCGCATCTCTGCGCATTGAAAGCGGGAGACAGCGTCAACATCATGCTGCCTCTCGGCAACGGCTTCTCTCTCGGAGCCAAGGAGCGTGAAGGACGCCTGCTCCTTGTCGGAGGAGGCGTTGGCGTCGCTCCCCTGCTCTATCTCGGACGCCGTCTCCGCGAGGAGGGCCTGAAGCCCGAATTCCTCCTTGGAGCCCGTTCGGCCGCAGACCTGCTGCGCCTTACAGACTTCGCAGAGATCGGGCCTGTCCATATCTCCACCGAGGATGGCTCTATGGGCGAGAAAGGCTTCGTGACGCTCCACTCTGTCTGGAACGAACCCGTAGCTCACATCTATTGCTGCGGACCTGCCCCGATGATGAAGGCCGTCGCCGCTATTGCCCGCAAGAAGGAGACCCCCTGCGAAGTCTCGCTCGAGAACATGATGGCCTGCGGCCTCGGCGCCTGCCTCTGCTGTGTGGAGAACACCGTCAAGGGCAATGTCTGTGTCTGCACGGAAGGCCCCGTATTCGATATCAAGATGTTAAACTGGGAGTAAATCTCTCGCCAACATTAACGCAAGCATATGGCAAATCTGTCAGTCAACATAGGCAGTCTCTCTCTCTCGAATCCCGTACTCACCGCGTCCGGGACATTCGGCTACGGAGAGGAATTCGAACCGTTCATAGACCTGAACCGTCTCGGCGGCTATATAGTCAAAGGCACCACACTCAACCATCGCGAAGGCAACCCATATCCGCGCATGGTAGAGACCCCTTCCGGGATGCTCAACGCCGTAGGCCTCCAGAACAAGGGAGTCGACTACTTCATCGAACATATCTACCCCCGCATATCCGAGGCATACACCTCCCGCCTCATCGTCAACGTCTCCGGCGCCAAAATTGAAGATTATGTTGAGACCGCAAGACGCCTCGATGCACTCGACAAGGTGAGCGCCATCGAGGTGAACATATCGTGCCCTAACGTCAAGGAGGGCGGCATGGCCTTCGGCACAACAGCCCGCGGCGCCGCCGAGGTGACCGAGGCAATCCGCAAGGTCTACGGCAAGACCATGATAGTAAAGCTGTCGCCCAACGTAACAGACATAGCCGAGATAGCAAGGGCCGCAGAGGGCGCAGGCGCAGACTCAGTCTCGCTCATCAACACCCTCATGGGC
>JAIDJD010000090.1 GCA_029052375.1 Duncaniella sp.
TATACTTGACAGGCGCGCGACTGGTAGAACCACCACATACTCCACATAGACCGCGAGCCGGCACGCTCGGCCTTCATACCGTATGGCGAGAAGCCTGGCGACCGCACCGTCAGCCTCAACAGCAGCTGGCGCTTCAGATGGACGCCTGACCCGGACGGACGCGCAGGCATATTCTACAAGTCCGCGTTCGACGATTCGGCCTGGGACACCCTCGCCGTGCCTGCCGTATGGGAGGTCAACGGATACGGCACCCCCATATATGCGTCGGCGGGATACACTTTCAAAATCAATCCTCCGCGCGTCACGGACACTCCCGGCGAGGGCTATACATCGTTCTACGAGCGCAACCCCACAGGCCAGTACAGGCGCACATTCACCGTCCCCGACACCTGGATAGGCGACGGACAGACCTTCCTGAGGTTCGACGGCGTCATGAGCGCCTTCTACGTATGGGTCAACGGCAAGCGCGCCGGCTACTCGCAGGGCAGCATGGAGCCTGCCGAGTTCAATGTCACCCGCTTTCTGCGCAAAGGCGAGAACACCATAGCTGTCGAGGTCTACAAGTACAGCGACGGCTCCTACCTCGAAGACCAGGACTTCTGGCGCTTCGGTGGCATACATCGCGATGTCACCCTCTTCCACACGCCGGACGTGCGCCTGAGAGACTACACCGTCCATACCGCGCCCGACCCGGACTGCCGCGACTTCACCTTCCGGCTCGACCCTCGGTTCGAGGTCTTCAGAGGCGAGAGGGCCGAGGGCTATACCCTGCGGGTGAGGCTCGGACAGAAAGGGCGCGGGGCTGTGGCAGACACCACGGTGGCCATCGCAGACATTCTTGACCTCGACCACAAGGCATCGGTGATGAACGAGTGGTTTCCACAGCGCGGCCCCCGCAAGACCGGGAGAATCTCCAGACTCATATCCGCGCCCGAGCTGTGGACGGCAGAGACTCCCGCGCTCTACGAGCTCACCCTTGAGCTGTGCGACGCCTCGGGTGCCGTGGTCGAGCGTGCCCGGTCAAAGGTCGGTTTCCGCAGCGTGGAGGTCAGAGACGGCCGGGTGCTCGTCAACGGCCGTCCCGTCCATCTGCGCGGTGTCAACCGCCACGAACACCACCCCGCCACAGCCCGCGTGATGAGCGACGAGCTGATGATCCGCGACATCAGGCTGATGAAGCAGGCCAACATCAACGCCGTCCGCACGAGCCACTACCCCAGCACCCCGCGGTGGTACGAGCTCTGCGACTCGCTCGGCCTCTACGTGATGGACGAGGCCGACATAGAGACACACGGCCTCAGAGGGACGCTCGCAAGCGACCCCGACTGGCACGCCTCATTCATGGACCGCGCCGTGCGTATGGCCGAACGCGACAAGAACCATCCCTCGGTGATATTCTGGAGCATGGGCAACGAGAGCGGCTACGGACCCAACTTCGCCGCCATATCGGCATGGCTCCACGACTTCGACCCGACACGCCCCATACACTACGAGGGGGCCCAGGGTGTCGGAGGCAATCCCGACCCCGCCACCGTAGACATCATCAGCCGCTTCTATCCGCGCGTGATGGCCGAATACCTCAACCCCGGCATCAAGGAGGGCGAGGAGAAGGAGCGCGCCGAGAACGCCCGCTGGGAACGCCTCTTGCAGATTGCCCTCGACCCTGGGGACAACCGCCCGGTGCTGACCAGCGAGTATGCCCACGCTATGGGCAACGCCATGGGCAACTTCAAGGAATACTGGGATGAAATCTACAGCCACCCGCGCATGGCCGGCGGATTTATATGGGACTGGGCCGACCAGGGCATAGAGCAGACCCTGCCGGACGGACGCAAAAGGATGGCCTACGGCGGCGACTTCGGAGACAAGCCAAATCTTAAGGCCTTCTGCATGAACGGCGTGGTGATGGCCGACCGCACCCTGACTCCAAAATACTATGAAGTGAAAGCCGTCTACAGCCCTGTGGCAATATCGCTTAAATCCTTCGACCCCGAGACAGGACGCGTGGAGATAGAGTTCATCAACCGCAACCATCATACAGACCTTTCGGCCTACGAAGCCGTGTGGACCCTCGTGACGGACGGCATCCCCGGCAAGACCGGCGAGATCATCCTGCCCGATTTATCCCCCAGCCAAAGCGGCGCCGCGTCGATTCTTCTCAAAGGCCTGAAGAAAGAGAGCGACCTCCGCCTCAATGTCTCCGTCAGGCTGAAATCAGCCACAGACTGGGCCGACGCCGGACACGAAATCACCGTCAGGCAGCTCGCTCTGCAAGACAGGATGACAGAGGCCGTCAGACGCGAAGCCAAGCCCGGCAAGGGCCTTAAGTCCATTGAGAACGCAGAGGCCGTCTCCATCTCCGGGCCTCGGTTCTCAGCCTCGTGGAGCAAGGCCGACGGCAATCTGTCAAGCCTCGCCTACAACGGCAGGGAGATACTCCGCGGCTCATACTTCCAGGCCTTCCGCGCTCCGACAGACAACGACAGGAGCTTCGGCAACTGGCTGGCCAAAGACTGGGCCCGGAACAACATGGACAGTCCGGAGGTCAAATGCGAATCGCTGACCTTGAGCGAGGCAGACGGCTGGGCTGAGGTCAGGGCCGTGCAGAGATACAGCTTTGCCGGCGGCGCCGTGACGGTGAGGAGCGTCTACAGCGTATATCCCGACGGCACCATAGACCTCAGGCAGAGCTATGAGCGCGATGGCTCCCTGCCCGAACTCCCTAGGCTCGGGTGCGTGCTTGTCGCCGACAGAACATTCAGGAATGTCGAATGGTTCGGATACGGCCCCTGCGAGACCTATCCTGACCGTTGCGAAAGCGCCTCGATAGGACGATGGAAATCTCGCGCCGGCGACCTCTACACACGCTATCCGCGCCCGCAGGACTCGGGCAACATCGAATCTGTGGCCGAAATCATCCTTACAGATGCCAAGGGAGACGGCATACGCGTATCCACGCTCGGAGAGACCTTCTCGGCCTCGGCTCTCCCATACTCTGCCACAGACATAGCCAAAGCCGGACACGACTGCGACCTGCACGATACAGACGCCGTATACCTCAGCCTCGACAGTGCCGTCCTCGGCCTCGGCAACAGCAGCTGCGGGCCGGGCGTCCTGAAAAAATACTCCATCACACCGGGCATACACGAACTCAGTGTCAGGATAAGCCCGGCCAAAAATAAATAAACCATAAACCATATATGAGACTGCGAGACAAGATAGTGCTGGCCGCGGCCGCGCTTTCGCTCAACCTTTCTGCCACGACGACGCTCGAGCATAGATTTGCCGAACCTCCATTCGAGGCCAGGCCATGGTGTTTCTGGTACTGGATGTACGGCGCCGTCACCGAAGAGGGCATCAAGGCCGACCTCGAGGCCATGAAAGACGCAGGGCTCGGAGGCACATACCTAATGCCTATAAAATCGGTTGAGACAGCCCCGCAGTTCGGAGGCAAGGCTCCACAGCTATCGCCCGAATGGTGGCGCCTCCTGGACAGGAGCGTCGAGATTGCAGACAGCCTCGGCCTTAGGCTCGGGATGCATATATGCGACGGCTTCGCCCTTGCCGGAGGCCCGTGGATAAGCCCAGCAGAATCCATGCAGAAGGTGGTCTCGGCCGACACCCTGGTCCGGGGCGGACAGCTCGAGAGCCTGCCCCTTCCACAGCCCGAGACCAGAGAAGGCTATTACAGAGACATCGCCCTCCTCGCCCTGCCCGACAAGGGACAGGAGATCGGGCCGGAGCCCGTTGTGACATCAGGCGGAAAGATGACCGTCGGGGCTGACGGGAGCATCCGCTCCACAGCTCCCGGCTGGGTGCAGTATGAATACCCCGAACCCGTGACGGTGTGCAACATAGAGATACACCCGGCTGGCAACAATTTCCAGGCCGGCAGGCTCAGGGTGCTTGCGAGCGACGACGGCGAGCAGTTCCGCACGGTCAGACAGCTTGTCCCCGAACGACAGGGATGGCAGAACGCCGACGCCCAGACCCCGCCCGGCATGCCCCCGACCACAGCCCGTTATGTCCGGGGCTCCTGGAGTGCG
>JAIDJD010000091.1 GCA_029052375.1 Duncaniella sp.
ATGTATAGCCGTCCGCCATAGACGTGGACGCTCGGATCGGCCATGTAGTCCTCGGGGAAGAGGTATCTTTTTTCAGGATTGAGAGTTTTCATCTTGAGTTTTTTATTTATTGGAGGATATTTCGTTTCTGAAGGCGTCCTTGAGGTTGTACTCGCGGTCGAAGGGGAGTGGATAGTCTGTGCGGCCGTGCATCGGGAAGTCGTTGCGCCACGACATCCCGTCATGCACGCCCCATACAGTGACGCGCGATATCACGTCGGAGTGTCGCTTGAACATTGCCAGGCAGTCGGCCATGCGGCTGTTCCACTTCTCGCTCACCTCGGCGGGGAGGCTTTCGCGATAGGGGTTGTACTGTTCCTTGGTCTCTGCGGTCATGGATATGTCGGCGCCCTCATGGACGGTGGGCAGCGCGCTCATGTCCCACTCGGTGATCATCACCTGCAGGCCTGTCTTGCCGAACTCCTCGATAGACTTTTCAAACTGGTCCATGGGAGGATAGTCCATGCCCATATGGCCCTGCATCCCTATGCCGTCTATGCGTATGCCGCGGGCGCGGAGCTCTTCGGCTATCTTGATATAGCGTTCGCGCTTGGCGGGGTTTGCCATGGAGAAGTCGTTGATATAGAGCTCTGCATCGGGGTCGGCCTCGTGGGCATACTGGAACGCGAGAGCTATATATTCCTCGCCGAGGATGTCGTAGAAGGGAGTTGACCGGTACGAGCCGTCGTCGAGGATGGCCTCGTTGACCACGTCCCAGCCATGTATCTTGCCCTTGTATCGGCCAACGGTGGCGGATATATGGGCCTTCATGCGTTCTTTCAGCACCTCGGGCTTGACGTAGGCTCCGGCAGAGTCGACTGGAAACCAGGGGGCAAGCTGGGAGTGCCATACAAGGGCGTGGCCTATGATGGTCTGTTTGTTGCGTATGCCATACTCCACAAAGGCGTCGGCGTCGTCCCAGAAATACACACCCTCGGCGGGGTTGATCTTCTCGCTCTTCATGCAGTTTTCGGCCACGATGCAGTTGAAGTGCAGGGCCACAAGCGAGTCAGACTTGGCGTCCGAGCCATTCAGCTGGCTTGTGGGGATTGCGGCGCCGATCAGGAAGTCGTCTTTGAAATGGTCTTTAAGCGAGACTGCGGCCTGTTCGCTGTGGCAGGCTGTGGTCACTAGCGCCAGGGGCAGGAGGTTTAGGATTGATTTGCGCATAGATATGACTGTTGGTTCATGAGTGTTGATTATTTGTTTTTGGCTGTGTGGCGGCGTTCTATCTCGCGGTTGATGTCGTCGATGACGTTGTCTTCAAGCTCGTAGCGCGAGATGATGAACATGGACAGTATCAGCAGGATGCCGGGAATTACGGCCACAAGCCAGAGTATGCCCTGCTGGGCGAATGGGGTCTGTTCGGGCAACGCCTTGTCAAATCCAACAAAGGCGAGGACAAGGCCGGGCACAACTCCGCCGAGCGCCATGCCGGCCTTGTAGAAGATGCCGGTGAGGGCGTTGACAATGCCGGATATGCGGCGTCCGTGGGTATATTCGCCATAGGAGATTACCTCGGGGACAAGCGCCCACATATAGCCTGTGGCTACGATGATGCCGGAAGACTTGATGAACTGTGCCGCATATACCATCCACATATGCTCCCTCAGGGCGTCTATCATAGAGATGGCATACAGGAGCGCCATGCCTATGACGGCGGTGGCGAGGAAGATGTAGAACATCCCCTTCTTGCCCACGAGCTTCTTGATGGCCGGTATCAGGGGCATGAATATGAAGGCGGGGATAGAGCCGAGGCCCATGAAGATGGAGAGCTCGCCCGCCGACCCGTGGAGGTTGTAGTTGATGTAGTAGGCACCGGCCGAGTTGCTTATGGCCATGAGGCCGAAGGCGGTGATGAAGAAGAAGGCTATGATGCGCAGGGGGCGGTTGTGTACAAACTCGAGCCAGAGGTCAGAGACCTTGACATTCTCTGTCTCCTTGCTGTCCATCACCACGCGCTCGCGGCACTGCGAGAAGCAGAAGACGAGGAGGGCGAGCCCGACGAGGCCGTAGATGGCCATGGTGGTAAACCATGCGCTGTCGCTCATAGACATATCGGTGGTCTCTGTGGGGTCGAACAGCTTGAGGACGACTGGGAGGCCCATGCCTACGGCGAGGCCGCCGATATTGGCCATGAACATTCGTACCGAGGTCAGTTTGGTGATTTCGGCCGTGTCTCGTGTCAGCGAGGCGTTGAGCGCGCCGTAAGGCACATTGACCAGGGTGTAGCACATCGAGAGGCCCACATAGGTGATGTAAGCGTAGAGAAGCGAGCCCGAGAATCCGTTCCAGAAACACATGATGGCGAATCCGGTCAGCGGGATGCCTCCGAGTATCAGGTATGAGCGGTATTTGCCCATTCGGGGATTGCGCTTGTCCACAAACGTGCCTACGACGGGGTCCCATATGACGTCGACTATGCGGACTATCAGGAACATGACGGCGGCCACCGCAGGGTCGAGGCCATAGACGTTGGTGTAGAAGAACAGCAGGTACATACTGACTGTCTGGTAGATAAGGTTCTGGGCAAGGTCGCCTGAACCGAATCCAATGCATTGTAGCATTGACAGTTTGTGAAAACCGTTGTTGGAGTTTTGCATCGGGATGGATTGTAGGTTTAGGGTAAGATTGTTTTTTCGGTATTTATTTGTCGGTGATGACGAAGGCGCCGTTGCAGGGGATGGTCACAGAGAGGTTGCCTCTCCTGTCCGGCTTTGCGGTCTTCAGCGAGCCTTTTAGGTCCGGGCTGTCGGAGTAGAGCCTCACCTCATGTCCGTGCATCTGTTCGGGCAGGGTGACAGTCGCTTTCACAGCCTCCTCCTGGGCGTTCACCCCGGCTATGTACCAGCTGTCTCCGCTGCGTCGGGCCATGATGAGGTAGCGGCCGGGATAGCCGTCTATGAAGCGTGTCTCATCCCATGTAGTGGGGACCTCTTTCATGAACCCGATGGCCCATGCCGGAGCGTCGGAGAGGTTGTTGGGCGCGAGGGCAAAGTGCTGCACGGGGTTCTGGAAGAGGACGGCGGTGGCGAGGGCAAAGATGTCGGACGTCACACGGCGCGAACCCTGCGGTGCGTTGTCGGCATTGTAATATCTGTTGAGGGCGCTCCCGCCAAAGTCCATGCCGCCGACAGTGTTGCGCACCAGGGGGTGGATGGTGGCGTTGAACGCCTCGGCGTCGCAGCTGCCCTGCGAGAAGTGGAGATTCTCGCTTGCAAGCACAGCCTCGGCTCCGGCAAAGTTGGGATACATCCTGTCCCATCCGCGGGGCAGGGTGCAGCCGTGGAATATCACCATCAGGCCGTGGTCGTTGGCGTCGGCGAGGATGTCATGATAGAGACGCATCATCTCCTGCTTGTCGCCGCCGAAAAAGTCTGCCTTGATGCCGCGGATGCCGTTGCGCTCCATCCACTTCATCTCCCTGCGTCGCGCCACGATGTCGTTCATCACGCCGCGAGGCCCCTGGGGAGCGTCGTTCCACGAGCCGTTGGAGTTGTACCAGAGGAACAGGTCGACGCCCTTCTCCTTGCCGTAAGCGGCGAGCTCCTCGATTTTGTCACGGCCTATCTGAGTGTCCCACAAGGCGTCTACAAGGACGCTCGTGTAGCCCAGGTCGGCGGCGAAGTCTATATAGCGTTTCTGCTCGTCGTAGTTGCAGCTCGGGTCCATCTTTATGATCCAGCTCCATGTACCCTTGCCGTACCTGTAGGGCTTGGATGGCTCGTAGACAGGGCGGACAACGTCGAAGGGGATTGTGGTCTCGGCTATTGGAGCGAGCGACGCTCCGACGGTGATGGTGCGCCAGGGTGTGAGCCCGGGCAGGGCTATGGCGGCCGATGTCGAGCCGAAGCCGTTCTGCTCTCCGGCCTGGGGATAGGCTATGGTGTAGAGATTGCCATCGCCTCCCCTGAGGTGTGAGGCACAGTAGTTGCCGGCTATGCCGGTCTCGGATATCAGCGTCCACCCTTTGTCGCCGTTGCGGAAGAGGCAGGGGAACGTGTAGCC
>JAIDJD010000092.1 GCA_029052375.1 Duncaniella sp.
CGGCCCGGCCCCCTGGCGGGGGGGGCGTCCAGGGGGCAAATTAAATACGGTGGGGGGGGTGCCCGGCCAGGCCTGACACCCCCGCATCCTGTATGTTGCCGTCCGGCTTTATGCGCCTTCGGGGTTGTTCCTGGCTATGCGCTTGTTGAGCCAGCCGTTGAAGATGAGCCAGAAGATGATGTCGAGTGCGATGATGAGGTTGATGTCGAGGAAGTTTGACAGCCCGAGGTTGACCAGGCAGAACATGGCCGAGATGGAGATGATGGTCACCATGGCCGTGCGGGGCTTCATGCCTGCGGCAAGAAACTTGTGGTGGATGTGGCTCTTGTCGGGGAGGAAGGGCGAGCGGTGCTGGCGTATGCGCAGGGTGTAGACGCGGAGCACGTCGAAGCAGGGGATGATCAGTGGCGAGAAGGCCAGCACGGCGGGCTTGAAGTCTATGACGTCACACATGGGTGTGGTGTAGAGCTTGATGCCGAGGATGCTGAGGATGAGGCCGATGGTCAGCGACCCCGTGTCGCCCATGAATATCTTGGAGTGCTTGTTGACGTCGCCGAAGACGTTGAAGTAGAAGAAGGGGACCAGCACGCCGAGAGTGGCGAAAGAGAGTATGGCCAGGTCGTAGCGCCCCAGGTAGAGGAACGAGATGCCGTATATGGCCGAGGCTATGGAGCTGAGGCCCGAGGCCAGGCCGTCGATGCCGTCTATGAGGTTGATGGCGTTGATGAGGAACACTATGACGACGGCGGTGAAGGGATAGCCTATCCAGGGCGAGAGCTCGCCGATGCCGGCGGCTCCGGCAAAGGTGTTGAACCAGCACCCGCCCGCAAGCAACAGGACGGCGCATATTATCTGTACCACAAACTTGGCGCGGTACTTGATGCCGATGAGGTCGTCGGCCATGCCTACGAGATAGAGCATCTGTATGGAGCAGAGCGCGGCTATCATGAGTATGGCGTCGCTGGCGAAGGGGATTACGAAACCGCTGTATCCGAAGAGTATGTTGCCGCCGAAGACAAGGGCTATGCTCAGGAGTATCACGGGCTCGAAGGCTATGCCTCCGAGGCGAGGGATAGATCCCTTGTGTATCTTTCGTTCGTCTACTTCATCAAAAAGGTTTCGCCGGTATGCTATGAGCAGAATCTCAGGTATGAGAACACCTGCACATAATACACACAAGGCAAAGACTATGATGGAATTAACTATCCAGTAGGTCATAGCTGAGTATTATTCTGTGATAAGGTTAGTGTTTGGACAGGCGCAGAAAAAATCGGGGTGCATCGAGATGCATCCGTCGTTTCAGGTAAAAAACTCCGGTGGCAAAGTTAACACTTTTTCAGCTGATTGCAAAAAATATGCAACAGATTTTCTGAGTTTCGGAGAAATAATCTCTTCAGAAATAATCTCTGCGATAATCTCTGCAATCTCTGCAAGAATCTCTGAAGGGCTGAGGGGTCACTCCATCGACTGCATCTCCACAAGGCGCCTGTAGTATCCGTTGCGGGCGAGGAGCTCGTCGTGGGTGCCGCGCTCCACGATGCGTCCCTCGTGCATCACGCAGATGAGCGATGCGCTCCTGATGGTGGAGAGGCGGTGGGCTATGACGAGGGTGGTGCGGTCGCGCATCAGCTTTTCGAGCGCCTCCTGGACCAGCTTCTCGCTCTCGGAGTCGAGCGCCGACGTGGCCTCGTCGAGAATCAGTATGGGCGGATTCTTGAGTATGGCACGGGCTATGGATATGCGCTGGCGCTGTCCGCCCGAGAGGCGGCATCCGCGGTCGCCTATGACGGTGTCGTAGCCCTGCTCGGTGGCGGTGATGAAGTCGTGGGCGTTGGCTATCCGTGCGGCCTCCTCTACCTGCTCGCGGGTGGCCGAGGGGACGCCGAAGGCTATGTTGTTGAATATGGTGTCGTTGAAGAGGATGGCCTCCTGGTTGACGTTGCCCATCAGGGCGCGGAGGTCTCTGACGCGGAAGTCGCGTATGTCCGTGCCGTCGATGGCTATGCGCCCCTGGCGTACGTCGTAGAATCGGGGCAGGAGGTCGGCGAGAGTCGACTTGCCCGAGCCGCTCTGTCCGACGAGGGCCACCGTGGCGCCCGGCTCGACGGTGAGCGACACGCCGTCTATGACGTCGGTGTCTCCGTTGTACGAAAACCGTATCTCCTCGAAGTCTATCCTGCCCTTGAGGCCAGCGGCAGACTTGGGCTCGGCGGGGTCCTTGATGGGGTTCGAGGCCGAGAGTATGGCGTCTACGCGCTCCATCGAGGCGAGGCCCTTCTGTATGGAGTAGAGCGCTTTGGAGAGGTCTTTGGCGGGGTTGATGATGGAGTAGAACACCACGAGGTAGTAGATGAACGAGGCGGCGTTCATCTCTGAGGTGCCCGAGAGGATGAGGGTGCCTCCGAAGGTGAGGACCACAGCTATGGTCATCGTGCCGAGAAACTCGCTCATGGGGTGGGCGAGGCTCTGGCGGCGCTGGACACTGCGCGTGATGCGGAAGAAGGTGTCGTTGTTCCCGTGGAAACGGTCCATCACCTTCTCTTCGGCGTTGAAAGCCTTGATGATGCGCAGGCCTCCGAGGGTCTCCTCTATGATGCTCATCAGTGTGCCCCACTGCTGCTGGCCCTGGAGCGACTTGCGCTTGAGCTTCTTGCCTACGCGTCCCATCACGGTCCCGGCTATGGGGAGCAGGATGAGGACAAAGAGGGTGAGCTTCCAGGAGATGACTATCATCATGGTGAGGCAGACGACTATCATGATGGGGTTCTTGAACAGCATATCGAGCGAGGCCATGATAGAGTTTTCGATCTCGGCCACGTCTCCTGTCATGCGGGCCATCACGTCGCCCTTGCGCTCGTTGGTGAAGTATGATATGGGCAGGCGCACTATCTTGTCGTAGACATAGTTGCGTATGTCGCGGACCACGCCTGCGCGCATGGGGATGATGAAGTAGTTGCTCAGGTATGTGGCTCCGGTCTTGAGGCCGGTCATCACCACGAGCATCCCGGCGAGGGCGGCGAGGGTGCCTATGGGGCCCCACTCAGAGATACATTCCTGGGTGTACCAGTAGAAGTCGTTGACCAGCACTGTCCTGAGCGAGTCAGACCCCAGGGGCATGAATTCGTAGTGGCCCTCCCTGACCTTGAAAAGCATCTCAAGGATGGGGATGATGAGGGCAAAGGAAAAGAGGGTGAGAAAGGCCGCGAGGAAGTTGAAGAATATGTTGAGCGCCAGATATTTCTTGTATGGAGGCACGAACCGCGCGAGCAGTCGCCAGAGGTCTTTCATTATACCGGTGTGATGGATGGGGTGATGATGTGAGATAATATGGTCAAAGCCCACGCCGACGGGCGTCGGTGCAGGCCTTGTCTATAGGGTGTCCTGAGTGTTACTCTGCGGGAGCGGGAGCGGGGGCGGGTGCGGGTGTCTCTGCGGCGGGAGCGGGAGCCTCGTCCGCGGGAGCGGCGGGGGTGTCGAAGTTGCCGGGGACGGCCTGCTCTACGGGAGCGTTGGCCTTGACGCGCGAGCT
>JAIDJD010000093.1 GCA_029052375.1 Duncaniella sp.
ACTAATATTCAGCGATATACAATTATGGGTTTTTGATTTTTCTGACCGCGGGGCTCAAAGGCCGAAAACCGAGCGGAATTGGGAGGCTCCAGGGGTGTCGAGCTTGGAGATTTTAGCTTTGAGGCGCGATTTGCGTTTGTAGACAACATCTATGCTCTCGCCTGCGAGAACGGCTATCGAACGGTTTGAGAGATTGCACGCAAGATAGGCCATAAGGCGATAGTCTTCGTTGGTTATTTCGGGCCACTCATGGCGCAGGCGGTCGAGAAGACCGCCGCGGCAGTCGTTGACACACCGCTCCATCTCGGCAAACAGTCCGGTGTCTGATTTCAGTTCCTCAATCTGCGATTTTACCTTTTCTGCTATAGCCTTGCGTTCAATCCTTGTGCCTTGAGACTCGAAATACGTCCCGCACAACTGATCTATTACATCAAACCTGTTGGAGAGCACAGCACTTAGTTTTCCCTGAAGGTCTGAACATACCGTCTGATTTTGCCTGAGGCCGTCCATGAGGGCCGAAGCCTCCGATACCAGCTCGCGGTTTTGTATCTCCTTGAGTTTGATTCTCTGTCTCTGCCATAAGATAATGCCGGCGGCCAGCAGGAGAATCATAGCGGAAACAAGCACAATACGCTCGCCTCTCATGCGCTCTTTGTAGAGCATGAACTCTTTTTCCTTCTGCAGGTAGAGGGCTTCGGACAGGCTGTCGGTGTAGCCGTTCTTTCTGAGGAGAGATTTTAAGCGCGAGGCGTGGTTGAATTCAGCTTTAAGGCTGTGAGCGCCATAATAGTCTATGGCGATGTCTACGATAGTGTCGGTAGGAGCCTTGATTCTGTTGGCGACGAGAGCCTCGGAGTAAAGGAGCGCCCATCGAGCCATGGTGGCCGAATCCTCAAACTCTGCCACATCAAACTTGTTGAGCTTCTCCATAGCGGCCGACGGGTCGGTCTGCATCAGCGCCGAAGCCTCGTCGAGGCTCTTGTGGATATGTCCGTGAGACTGAGAGCATCCCACGGCAATAAGCATGACGGCTAAGTATAAAAG
>JAIDJD010000094.1 GCA_029052375.1 Duncaniella sp.
CATCATGCCTGACCCACTCGTCGAAGATGGCACAGAGAAACTCGCCCCAGTCGCCGGGTGTGACGCTGAACGGGGTCATGCGCCCTTCTGTGTCGGCAGGCGAGGCGAGACCGCCGCCGCCATACCGCTCGACAATCGGGGCAAACTGCAGGAACCGGCACCCGAGCGTGTCGCGGAAAAACCGGTAGAACTCCAGAGGCTCTCGGGAGTTGAGGTCGTTGACCACGGCCATTGCGTTCCACTCCACGTCGTGGCGGTTGAGCAGTGCGGCGCCGCGTATCACTCTCCCGAGTGTCGGGGCTCCCGCGAGGTCGCGCCTGTAGCGGTCGTGAAACTCTCCCGGGCCGTCTATCGAGAGGCCCACCAGTATGTTGTTGTCGTGGAAAAACCTGCACCAGTCGTCGGTGAGCAGTGTCCCGTTGGTCTGTATGCAGTTGTCCACCTGCCGGCCTCCGGCATACTTGCGCTGGAGGGCGAGGGCCCGCTCGTAGAAGGCGCGGTCTCTCAGCAGGGTCTCGCCTCCGTGCCACGTGAACAGCACGGTGTCTGCCGGCTGGGCCTCGATATACTCTCTGACAAACCGCTCAAGCATGGCGTCTGTCATGAACATATCCGAGGCCAGGGATGGAGCGCCGTAGAGGTTTTTCTTGTCGAGGTAATAACAATACTCGCAGGCGAGATTGCACATCGCGCCTGCGGGTTTTGTCATCAGGTATATAGGTCGGTAGAAGGGGCTCTCCAACGCTGTGTCATTTTTTTCTTGTGAAGTCGAAGAGGTCGCTCTCGGTGCGGACGGTGTCCATCATCTTGCCGAGGCGTTCGGCAATCTCGGGGTGGCTTGCGGCCACGTTGTTGTCCTCGTGGATATCCTCGGCGAGATTGTAGAGCTCGAATGTGGTCTTGGAGGGCTCGCCAACGTTGAGGCGGACGCCCTTCCAGTCTCCGACACGGATGGCCTGCTTGCCTCCGCCCTCGTGAAACTCCCAGTAGAGGTATTCATGCTCCTTCTGTCCCTCCTTGCCTGTCAGAGTGGGGACCAGCGAGATGCCGTCCGTGGCTATCACGTCCTTGGAGCGGGCCACCTCGGCGAATGTAGGGAGCATATCCCAGAAGGCCATGATGTGGTCGTTGTCCACGCCTGCGGGCACTGTGCCGGGACAGCGCACGATGAAGGGCATACGTATGCCGCCCTCGTAGAGGTCGCGCTTGATGCCGCGGTAGGGGCCGTAGCTTGCGAAGTAGTCGGGGTTGGCTCCGCCCTCCTTGTGGGGGCCGTTGTCCGAGGTGAAGACCACGAGGGTATTGTCGTCTATGCCCAGCTCGCGGAGCATATCCATCACATCGCCCACATAGGAGTCGAGCTTTGTGACCATCGATGCAAACGATGCGTAGGGGCGTTCGGTGGCTCCGTAGGCGCCCTTGCGGTTGGGGTTGGCATCGGCCCAGGCCTTGTCTTCGGCCGCGGGTATCAGGCGGCAATACTCGTCGTAGACCGAGTCTTTGGGCAGGATGAGCTCGGCGTGGGGCAGGGTGTAGGAGAGGAAGGTGAAGAAGGGCTTGCCCGCCTTGGCCTGCTCGCGCATGAACTCGAGCGCCTTGCTGTGGATGAGGTCGGCCGAGTAGGTGTTCTCCTTCTGGTCATAGTTCTCCTTGAACTCGACACGGGTGGTGTTGTCCCAGAGGTGGTCCGGATAGTAGTCGTGGGCGAGGGTCTGGCAGTTGTAGCCGTAGAACTTGTCGAAGCCCACCTTTGTTGGGTCTGATTCGGAGCCTGGATAGCCGAGGCCCCACTTGCCGAAGCATCCGGTGGCATATCCGGCGTTCCTGAACATCTGTCCCATGGTGTACGTGCCTTCGGGCATCGCCACCTGGCCCTCGGGGTCGTGGCGCAGATTGCCGCGTATGTGGGTGTGTCCTGTGTGGAGACCCGTCATGAGCGATGCGCGCGAGGGGGCTGAGACCGCCGTGCCCGAGTAGGCCTGGGTGAAGCGCATACCCTCGCGCGTCATGCGTTCGAGGTTGGGGGTCTTGATGAGTTTCTGCCCGTAGGGGGTGACGTCTCCTATGCCGAGGTCGTCGGCGAGGATAAAGATGACGTTTGCGGGCTTGCCGCTGTCGGCGGCCCTGGCGTTTCCGGCGATGGTGACGGCTCCGATGATGCCGGAGCCGAGGGCTAAGGTTTTGGTCAGTTTCATGGCAGTTGGGTAAAAATTATGCTATTCTCAATATTTGGAAAAAAATATCCTTAGTCAGAAAAGTCTTCTTGCGAGCGAGTCAGAGTTGGCGCGGATATAGTCTGTGAAGCCTCGTTCGTAGTCGTGGGCGCTCTGGGCTCCGAGCTTAGAGGATATGTTGGAGATGCGGGCCCGGACGTCGAGCAGTCTGTCCTCAAGTTCGGCCTGGTTGTCCTGTATGGCCACTGTCTCTGCGCCATGCTCCTGTCCCAGGGCATAGGCGTGCTTGTCTCTGACGCGGGTGCTGTCTACCTCTGTGGCTGAGTGTGCGGCCTCTGAGCACGAACACCCGGCCATGACGGCGGGCAGAAGCACGGATGCTATGATGCTTGCTGTCTTTCTCATTGTTCCGAGATATGTCTTTCGACGCAGTCTCTCACCTCCTCCATCAGCCAGCTCGGCGTGGAGGTGGCCCCGCATACGCCTACAGTCTCGGCGCCCTCTATCCATCCGGGGCAGAAATCGGCCGGACGAGAGAGCAGGTAGGTGCGCGGATTGGCGGCGAGACATTCGTTGTAGAGCACCTTGCCGTTGCTGCTCTTGGCTCCGGCCACGAAGAGCACTACCTCGTGCGAGGCGGCGAACTCGCGCAGGTGGTTCACTCTGTTGGCCACCTGGCGGCAGATGGTGTCGTGATAGGTGAACCTGACCTCCGGGGCCTTGCGCCTCTCTATCTCGGACACCATCTCGGCCAGACCCTGGAGCGACATGGTGGTCTGCGAGTAGAGGTCTATGTCGCGGCCGAAGTCGATGCGGTCGAGCTGTCCGGTATTCTCTACTACGATGGCCTCTCCCTCTGTCTGGCCCACGAGGCCGTTGACCTCGGCGTGGCCGGCCTTGCCGTATATCACAATCTGGGGCCGGGGTCCGGGGGCGTCATAGGCCGCCTTGATGCGCTGCTGCAGGCGCAGCACTACCTGGCAGGTGGCGTCTATTATCTCTATCCCCTGCTCGCGGGCTGTGCGGTAGGTGGAGGGCGGCTCGCCGTGGGCGCGGAGCAGGACTCTTGCGCCCGAGAGCCTCGGCAGGTCTGCGTGGGCCACGGTGGTGAGGCCCTTGTGCTCGAGGCGCTCCACCTCGTCTGAGTTGTGGACTATGTCGCCGAGGCAATATAGGGGCTTGTCAGAGCGTTCGAGCTCTTCCTCGGCCTTGCGGATGGCTGTCACCACACCGTGGCAGAACCCCGAGCGGACATCTATCTCGACTGTGGGCTTCATCTCGTCTTCGGTGTTTTGGTTCAGGAGTTCCGGATGGCTTTCTCGTACAGCCCGAGCAGTATCTCGTTCTGCTCGTCTGTGGACATGGCCGAGTTGTCGAGCGAGACGGCGTCCGCGGCCTTTCTCAGCGGGCTCTCCTCGCGTGTCTCGTCTATGCGGTCGCGTGTGCGGACGTTGTTCAGCACATCCTCGTAGGTGACATCCTCGCCCTTGGCCTTGAGCTCCTTGTAGCGGCGTTCGGCGCGGCATTCGGCCGAGGCATCGACAAACACCTTGAGCTCGGCCTGAGGGAATACGGCCGTGCCTATGTCGCGGCCGTCCATCACGATGCCTTTCTCGACGCCCATGGCTCTCTGCATCGATGTCAGGGCCTTGCGCACTCCGCCTATGGCGGCCACAGGCGACACGCGGTCAGACACCTCGAGAGTGCGTATGGCGCTCTCGACATCCTCGCCGTTGAGCATTGTGTGCTGGGTGCCGTCGGGGTTGACGCTGAAGTCTATGGATATCTCGCCGAGGCGGCTCACGAGGGCGTCGGCGTCGGGCGCGAGGTCGTCGCCGATGAGGCCGGCGCGCATGGCCCAGAGAGTGACGGCGCGATACATCGCGCCCGAGTCTATGTAGCGGTAGCCGATGGCCGAGGCCAGATGGCGGGCCATGGTGCTCTTGCCCGACGACGAGTAGCCGTCGATGGCTATGATGATTTTCTTGTCAGAACTCATATAGATTGGTAGAGATGTTGAGCATGAGGGTTGTGGCGCCCGAGTGCGGCTGTGCGAATGCAAGCCCGAGCCCGAAGTTGCGCACCTTGAAGCCTGCCGTGGCCGAGAAGCCCGAGAGGAAAGAGCGCTTGTAGGTAGACATATCCGTGCGGGTCTTGTAGTTGTATCCGAGGCCGAGGGTGAATCTGTCTGACGGGACAAACTGGACGCCGAAGATGAGGTGGCGGAACAGGTTGCTCGCAAAGGAGTCTTTCAGCTCAGGGGCGCCGGTCTCCGAGCCGTCGCCGATGTCGTAATAGGGGAGCTTCCATTTGGTGAGGTTCCAGGCGGTGACGCTGACCACCACGGGGACCGAGCCGAGACCTTTCGAGAGGCCGAGGCGCAGGTCTATGGGCAGGCGGTCGTACGACTCGTTGAATCGCTTGACCTGTCCGCCGAGATTGGCCGCAACGGCCGAGAAAGAGAGGTCTGTGTCCGGATTGTAATAGTTGACGCCGAGGTCTACGGCAAGGGCAAAGGCTGTGTAGGCGTCGTAGGTCGAATAGATGGCCTTGACCGTGGCGCCTCCACGCCAGCACCCCGTTATGTCGTGGGCGTAGGTGGCCGAGAACACCATGTCTTTGGGCGAGAATTCTCCTGTCTGCACACCGTTGATGTCCGTGCCCTTGATGGCTCCGAATCCGAGATACTGTATGCCTGCGGCCCACGCGCCGTGGTCGCCGGCCGGCATCCCGAAGCGCACGCCTGCAAAGTTGCTCCCACCCAGATAGTGCATATAGTTGAATCCGAGCTGCATCCCGCTCTCGGGTCCGAGCAGGCCCGGATTGCGTTCAGAGGCATTGATGTCGTCGTCGATATTGGATATGTTGACTCCACCCAGGCCGTAGGCGAGGGTGGAGGATGGGATGTTGAGGAAGGAGTATGAGTTCTCCCCGTTCTGAGCCGCAGAGCTCAGGACGCCAAGTGCGGCGATGGCGGCCGCTGCAAGCGTCCGCACGCACTTACGGGAAAGGGATTCGGGCATATACATAGGTTTACCCAAATATAACGCAAAACTCCCCCCGGAAATTGTGTTGCCGTTTTTGTTTTAGAGGCCTTGGTCGAGGGTGCCTGTGGCCTTGCGCCAGGCGGTGAGGTAGATGCGATACTGGGCGCGGGCTTCGATGAGGTCTGAGGAGGCTTTCTGCCACTGAGACTGAGCGTCGAGGAGGTCAGACAGGGGGCACATATGCTCGGTGTGGCGGTCTGTGGTGACGCGCAGGTTCTCGGCGGCCTGGGCGAGCGCGGTCTCGGCTGTGCGTATCAGCGAGTGGCCTTCCTGGACGTTGAGCGATGCCTGGCGGGCCTCGAGTGTCAGCAGGCGCTCGTTGCGCTCGAGGTCGAGCTGCGCGTTCCTGGTCTCGAGGCGGGCCTTGCGCACTTTCTTGACGCCCTCGCCCCAGTGGAAGAGGGGCACCTTGACGGCGAGCATCACCATGCCTATGCCGTCGTTGATGGTCTGGGTGTAGGGATACATCACCCCGGGGGCCACCTCGGCCTGGCCTTTCATCCTGACGTTGCCATACCAGAACCACGAGGCGCTGAGGCCGACGGTGGGGAGGAAGTCGCCGCGCACGAGGTCGGTCATCTTCTTCTTGGCCTCTACCTGGGTCTGCAGCAGGTGCAGTTCGGGGCGGTCAGAGATGTCGGACGAGAGCTGTGCGGGCAGGGGGGGAGTGTCCGTGTCGCCGTCGGCGGGGACTATTTCGGTGTCATACTCCACGCCTATGGCCTCGCAGAGAGCCATGCGGCAGAGCTCGGCGCCGTTGGCCACCTTCTGCCGCTGGTAGAGTATCTCGCTGCGGTGTGCGTCGACGCGCAGGAGGTCGTTGGAGACGGCCATGCCCACGGCCACGGCCACCTCGGTCTGCGCCCTGAGGGTGTCCATCATGGCGGCATAGCTCTCCATGAGGGCCATCTTGCCGAGGACCGAGACATAGTTCCAGTAGGCGTTGTCGGCATTGGCCAGCACCTCGGCCTCTGTCATGCGGCGCTGTTGCTCCGACGCCTTTTGGCCTATTTTGGCCAGGCGGCGTCCGGCTGTTATCTTGCCTCCGGCATAGACAGGCTGGGTCAGCTGGAATCCGGCGAGATACATCCCGTGCATCTGCAGCTTTGTGCCCATCATGTCCATGTCGGGGAACATATATTCGGCTCCGGCCGTTGCGTCGAACTTGGGCAGGTAGTTGGTGGTGGCTATGCCCGCGTCGAGGCGGGCCATCTCGAGAGAGTTGTCTGCCGACTTCATCTGTCGGCTTGACCTCAGGGCCATCTCGCGGCACTGAGCGGCCGTGAGGTTCAGCCTCTCGGCCCCGGCCGAGAGGCTGAGGGCGAGGAGGAGCAGGGGTGATATGAGGATGCGGAGATTCATTCTTCGGGTCGTTTGATGCGGTAGAAGGCTGTGTAGAAGAGGGGTATGAGGATGAGTGTGATCACCGTTCCGGCGGCGAGGCCTGCCATGATGGCTATGGCCAGCGATCCGTACATCGGGTCGCCGAGCAGTGGTATCATGCCGACGATGGTCGTGAGCGAGGCCATGAGCACGGGGCGCACACGGCTGACCGAAGCCTCGATGACGGCGTGGTAGGGGTGGCGTCCTTCCTCGGTCTCCTGGCGGTTGATTTCGTCGAGGAGCACTATGACATTCTTCATCATCATGCCCATGAGGCCCATGAGGCCGATGATGGCCATGAAGGTGAACGGCGTCCCGCTCAAGAGCAGGGCCGGAGCTATGCCTATCATCACAAAGGGGAGGCAGAGCAGGGTCAGCCACAGCTTGCGCCAGCTGTTGAAGAGCATCAGCAATATCACTATGATTATGAAGGCGGTGATGGGGATATACTTCAGCAGGTTGGTGATGGCGTCGGCCTGGAGCTCGCCCTCGCCCACCCATCGCATCGTGTAGCCTGCGGGGAGCTTGATGGCCTCGATGCCCGACTTGATTTCCTGCACCACCTTGGCGGGAGTGGCGTCCGGGTTGTAGGGGTTGGGGTCACACTCGGCCTCTATCACACGGCGTCCGTTGAGCCTCCTCACTGTCTGCTCCTCCCAGCCGAGGGTCATGTCGGGCGAGACAGAGCCGAGGGGTACAGCGTGGAACATCTTGTCTGTCAGAGCCGAGGGGTCGCCTCCGGAGAGTGCCTGGGTGACGGCTCCCTGGTCGAGGCGGACGTTGGTCATGCTCCAGACGGGGATGTCGCGCGGGTCTTCTATCAGGCTGCCGTCGGCGTTGCGGACGCGCAGGTTGACGAGCATCATCTTGTCCTGGTCCGGAATCACGCCTACCGTCATGCCGTCTGTGGCGGCCTGGAGGGCATTGCCGATGTCTGAGCGCGAGATGCCGGCGCGGACGCCCGAGGCGTGGTCGTAGTCGGCCACGATGGTCTTGCCCTGCGGACGCCAGTTGTTCTGGACCGAGTAGGGGTCTACGTAGGGGCAGGCTCTCATCACAGCCTCGGCCTCGGCCGAGAGGCGTTTGAGCACGGCGGGGTCAGGCCCGGCAAACTCCACCTCGACGGTGTGGGAGGAGGATATCGAGAAGTTGTACTTGCGTATGCGTATGTATGCGTCGGGCCAGAGCTTCCTCAGCCTCTTGAGCAGGCCGGGTATCACCTCTGTGACGGTCTTGAAATCCTTGCAGTCCACTATGAGCTCGGCATACGGGTCGCCGCCGCTCGACATGGGGCGCACGAGGCAGTAGCGGGCAGGGGCGGCGCCCATGCTCATGGCCACGCGCTCTACCTTGGGCTCGGACATCACGGTGTCGCTCATGGCCAGCATCTCGTCGCGGACATAGGTGGGCGTGCTCTGGGCGGGAAAGTAGCACTCGACCACAAACTGGCGGTAGTCGAAGTCGGGGAAGAAGAGATTCTTGACCTTGACCATCGAGACACCGCAGACTATCAGCAGGGCCACGGCCGCGCCTATGGTCAGCCACTTGTATTCTATCAGCTTGGTGACGGATTTGCGTATGAAGCGGTGGGCCGGCGAGTTCATCACCTTGGCGTCGCCGCCCTCTTTTTTCTCCTCGTCCTTCTCTTTTTTGGAGAGCCATGCGGCGGCGCAGACAGGAACCTGAACGAGGGCGAGCACCCAGCTTGCGAGGAGGCTGACGCAGAGCACCAGGAAGAGGTCTCCGGCATATTCGCCCGCCGAGTCGGGAGAGAGGTAGATGGCCACGAATGTGGCGGCGGCGATGACGGTGGCGCCGAGCAGGGGCATGGCCGTGCGGCGTCCGATGTTGTAGAGATACTGGCTCGGGGGCAGGCCGCGCTTGCGGTCTACGAGGATGCCGTCCATGATCACCACGGCGTTGTCCACGAGCATACCCATGGCCACGATGAAGGCGCCGAGCGATATGCGCTGGAGGGTGGTGCCGCACTGGAGCAGGATGGGGAACGAGACTGCTATCGTCAGCACGAGGCCGAAGCCTATGATGGCGCCGCTCTTGAAGCCCATGGTGAAGATGAGCACCAGCACCACGATGACCACAGACATCAGCAGGTTCCACATGAAGGAGGATATAGCCTCGGACACCTTGTCGGGCTGGAAGAATATCTTCTCTGTGGCCATGCCTGCGGGCATGGTGGAGAGCACCTCCTCGACGCGCTTGTCCACGGCCTTGCCAACGTCGGGCACCACGGCGTCCTTCTCCATGGCCACGCAGACGGCCAGGGCGGGTTCGCGCCCTACGAAGAACCCGTTGCGTTGCGGGTCGGCGAGGGCGCGCTCTATGGTGGCGATGTCGCCGAGGCGCACCAGCTTGCCGTCAGGGGTCGAGACAGTCAGCTCTCGCAGCTGGTCTTCGTTGTCGACTGGCGAGGCCACGCGGAAGGCGAGGCGGTCCGAGGCTACCTCGGCACTCCCTGCGCCCACGGGCTTGCCCACAGACTGGAGAGTGCTCATGATCTGTGTAGGCAGCAGGCCGTTGCGGGCGAGCTCCTCCTTGGAGAGTGTGATGTTGACCACTTCGTCGAGGCCGCCCGAGATGGAGACGCGCTTGACGCCGGGGACAGCCAGTATCTCGCGCCTGAGCACCTTGGCGTGGCGGAGCATCTCGGGATAGTCATATCCCGGGGCTGTGAAGGCATAGAAGATGCCGTAGACATCCATCATGTCGTCGAGCACCACGGGGTCGTATGTCCCTGCCGGGAGGCGCGGGGCGATGTCCGAGACCTTGCGGCGCACGAGGTCGAAGTGCTGTTCGAGGTCCTTGGTGAGCACGGACATCTTGAACTCTACCGTCACCAAGGCCATTCCGGGCGAGCATTCAGACTTGATTTTGTAGACGTCGGGGAGGGTGCGGAGCTCTTCCTCGAGCATCTGGGAGACGTTCAGCTCCACCTCGTGGGCCGAGGCGCCGGGGTAGGGGACCGCCACCATGGCCTGCTTGACGGGCACGGCGGGGTCTTCGAGCTTGGGCATATAGATGAAGGAGAGGCATCCGGCCACGAGGATGGCCGCCATGAAGGACCAGAAGAGGGTCCTCCGCTCCATGAAATACTTGGTGATGCGGTTCATAACAGCCCTCCAGGATTGGTTGCGGAAGGCTCGGCTATGATGTCGACCTTCTCTCCTTCGGTGAGTGCGCCGACGCCGGCGCGCACTATGCGCTCGTCAGCCTTGAGGCCCGACGTCACGCCTACGGTCCTGGCTCCGGCCACGGAGCGGTCTACGGTGACGGTGCGGCGTGTCACAGTCGAGTCTGGCGATACCACCCAGACGCTCTCCTCTCCGGCGGGGGTGCGGAAGAGGGCCGAGACGGGCACCTGCACGGCGGTGCTCTCCGCGCTCGCTCCGGCGAGGCTCATGGATACCTCCACGTTGGTGCCGGAGGTGAGCTGTCCGGCGTCGGCGCGGTCTACAGAGAGGCGCATACGGTAGAGCTGGTTGCTGTCGGCCTTGGGGACGAGGCTTATGAATCTGCACGGCACCCATGCGCCATCCTTGAGACCCTGCCGGCGGCAGGCATAGGCGGCTGTGCGGGCCGAGGCGCTGTAGAGCGAGGCGGGGATGTTGACCACCACCTCCATGCCGCTCACATCGAGCAGGTTGAAGACGGCTGTCCCGGCGTCGACCATCTCCGAGCGCGAGAAGTTGACGCTCTGTATGTAGCCCGAGGCCGGGGCATAGAGCCTGGTGTATGCGAGCTTGTTCTTGTTGGCCTCGAGCTGGACGCCGAGCTGGCGCAGTCCGGCCGACGCCTTCTCGAAGTCGTTGGCCGACATACTGTTCTTCTCAAAGAGGCGCTTTGCGCGGCCCACCTCTTCCGAGAGCTGGTCATACTGGATCTGCAGGGCCTCGACGCCGAGCTTGTAGTCGGCGTCGTCGAGCTGGGCGAGCAGCTGTCCGGCGCGGACATAGTCGCCCTCCTTGACATACAGCTTGGCTATCTGGCCCGGGGTCTTGAATCCGATGCTTATCCCGTTGGCCTCCTCGACTACGCCTGAGAGGAGGCGCGCCTGTCCGTCGGCCGAGGCCGCCTGAGGCGTAGTGACATATACACTGTGGCGCGATGTCTGTCCTGACTCATCCCTGCCGCATCCGGTAAGGAGAATGGCCCCGAACAGAAGGGGCATAAGATATTTCATAGCTTGATGGTGATTGGCTTATGTTTTCGGACTGCAAAATTACCATAAACATACTAATCACCATTAGCGCAAAAAGAGCGACTGTTGGTAAAAATTGGAACAATTGATTCAGGCCTAAGGCATCCCTACGTCTGCGACAGGTCTGAAATCTCGAATGTCAGATAGAAACAGCTGTCGCTCTCGGCATATTCAACAGGCTGAGGCTTCTCTCTGTGGACTGTGAAATGTTCGTAGCTGACGGCGTCGCCGTTGATTTTCATCTTGGCCGTGTAGCTGCGCACAACGTGTTTGCCCTGAGTGAATCTGCTCATGTCCAGCTGAGCATTGGCTCTCGCCAACATACAGCCGAACATGAGCAGAAATAGCATGATTCTCATTTATATCAAAATAACCAAAATTCAGATATGAATCTAAATTTATAAACTTTAAACCTAAGGCCCTCAGGCCCTAAACCCTAAACCTACTTCCTTTTTTTCTGCTTGGGCTGTATGTTGAGGCGATACTGGGCGGAGAGGAGGAAGTAGCGCGGCAGGGCGTTGGAGTACGA
>JAIDJD010000095.1 GCA_029052375.1 Duncaniella sp.
GCTCATCCTCTACGTCCTCCTGGTCCTCCGCGCCGCACACCTCCCCCTCCGCTCGCTCATCCCCCGCAGAGGATAGCAAATTTTGTAAATCATACTTTACAAAACTCCCCGTTTTGCCGATTTTGTAAATCATGATTTATAAAAATCCCGATTTTGGCATTTTTATAAAGTATGATTTATAAAAAATCTGTATCTTTGCGGTATGGAAGTCATTTTAAGGAAGAGTTATACAGACCACATACTGCGTTTTCTCGACAAAGGTATGATCATTGCCCTCACAGGCCAGAGGCGTGTGGGCAAGAGCTATGTCATGCGCCAGCTGGCAGATATCATACGTCAGCGGAATCCCGAAGCCAACATCGTGTATATCAACAAGGAGAAGAAGAAGTTTGCAGATATCAAGACAGACGCAGATCTCAGCTCTTACCTTGAGGATAAGCTGACTGAAGATGGCGACAACTATCTTCTCATCGATGAGGTGCAGGATATAGAGGGTTTCGAGCATACCCTCAGGAGTCTTAACGCCGACGAGGAGTGCCAGATAATCGTCACCGGCAGCAACGCGACGATGCTCTCTTCCGAACTGTCGACATATATCGGCGGACGCTACATAGACATACACATACAGAGCCTCTCTTATGGCGAATTCCTAGATTTCCATAAGCTTTACGATTCGCCTGAGAGCCTTGAGAAGTATCTTGTCTTCGGAGGCCTGCCTCACCTCTACCGTCTCGGGCTTGAAAACACGGATATGGTGTGGGAGTATATTCAGAACATCTACAACACCATAGTGCTCAAGGATGTGGTCCAGCGCGAGGGATTGCGCAATGTCACGATGTTCGAGAATCTGATGGCATTCGTAAGCGACAATACCGGCCAGCTCGTGTCGGCCAACTCGCTCTCGCGCTATCTCAAGGCCCATCGGGTAGAGCTTTCTCCGATGTCAGCCATCAATTATCTGAGGGCGGCCTCCAACGCATACGTCATCAACAGGGTACAGCGCTATGACATCCACGGCAAGAAACTGCTGGAGACCACGGATAAGTATTATTTCGAGGATATAGGACTGCGCAATCTGCTCGTGGGCGCCAACCGTACCAGGGATATCGAGAAGGTGATGGAGAACGCCGTGTATCTTCATCTAAGATACCTCGGCTACAAAGTGGCGGTAGGCACCCTGCCCGAGGGCGAGATAGATTTCGTGGCCGAGAAAGACGGCGCCCGCATCTATATACAGGTGGCATATCTTCTTGCAGACGAAAAGACCGTCAGCCGTGAGTTTGGCAATCTGCGGGAAATCAAGGACAACTATCCCAAATACGTGGTCTCGATGGATCCGCTGACTATGAATGGAAACTATGACGGCATCACTCATATGCCCCTCCGCACATTCTTGCTCGCATCTGAGCTGTGATTTTCTGAACCTTGCGGGGTGTCCGGGCGTTGTATGTCCAAGCAACCATTCTACTAACCAACAAAAATCAACGGAGACTATGGACAAATACATCTGCACCGTCTGCGACTATATCTACGATCCCGAAAAGGGCGAACCCGAAAACGGCATCGCCCCGGGCACAAAGTTTGAAGACCTCCCCGACGACTACGTCTGCCCCCTGTGCGGCGTAGGCAAGGATATGTTCGAGAAGCAGGAGTGACCTCTCCTCTCCCGCACACCATCCATACCCGACAATCCCCGGAGCCACGCCCCGGGGATTGTTGTGAACAGCAGGGCGCAGGGAGAGCCCCCCTCCCGGCTGATTCATCCCAGTCCGGTCCCCGTCCCTCACCCGTCTCCTGCCCGTCTCCCGGACACCGCTTCTAAATTCCCGGCCGCCGATTCCGGATTATTCGGGGAATATCACTAACTTTGCAGGTCGGTAACAACATTCATCCAAAAACTTAATCGCCAATGCTTGACGCTATCACCCTCCTGGCCATCTTTGACCCAGCGGGCATCATGGCCAAGTTCTTCGAGGCAGACGCCATGACGGTCTACCTCCTGGTGCTCGGATTCATGATTGTAGAGAGTTCGTTCATACCCTTCCCCTCAGAGGTCATCGTTCCTCCCGCGGCCTACCTGGCCTGCACAAGCCACGAGGTAGACATCTATCTCGTTGTGGGCGTGGCCACTCTCGGAGCCATCATAGGAGCGCTCATCAACTATTTTCTCTCCGTCTGGATAGGGCGCCCGATAGTCTACGCCTTTGCCAACTCGCGCCTGGGCCACGCCTGCCTCATAGACGAGGCCAAGGTGAGGAAGGCCGAAGACTACTTTGACCGCCACGGAGCCATATCCACCTTCATCGGGCGCCTCATCCCCGCCGTGCGCCAGCTCATCTCCATCCCCGCCGGCCTCGCCCGCATGAACATCGGCAAGTTTGTGCTCTTCACAGGCCTCGGCGCCCTGGTGTGGAACGCCGTCCTCGCCACGCTCGGATGGTGGCTCGGCAGGATGGTGCCCCGCGACCAGCTCTACGCCCAGGTAGAGAAATACAACGACTACCTCACATACTTCGGCCTGGCCCTCGGCCTGGTCTGCGTATGCATCATAATCTGGAACGCCTTCAAGCCCGCGGGCAAAGGCTCGGTAAAATAACCCCCCCACCTCATCATCCTGCTATGACACCAGTCAAGATTGCCCCCTCTATCCTCGCGGCCGACTTCGCACGCCTCGCCGAGGCTGTGGATATGGTCAACCGTTCCGAGGCCGCCATGCTCCATATAGACGTGATGGACGGCCTCTTCGTACCCAACATCACCATCGGCTTCCCGGTGATAGCCTCGCTGGCCAAGATATCGGCCAAGCCGATGGATGTCCACATGATGGTGACAGACCCAGGGAGGTTTGTCAGCCAGGTGAGAGACGCGGGCGCAGACATCATGAATGTCCACGTCGAGGCCTGCACACACCTCCACCGCGTGGTCCAGTCTATCCGCACCGCAGGGATGCGCGCGGCCGTCACGCTCAATCCGGCCACGCCAGTCTGTATGCTCGAGGAGATAATCTCGGACGTAGACATGGTGTTGGTGATGAGCGTCAATCCCGGCTTTGGCGGCCAGAAGTTCATCACCTCCACCATCGACAAGATCAAGCGTCTCAAGGCCCTCATGGACCAGAGCGGAGCCTCGCCGCTCATCGAGGTGGACGGCGGCGTCAACCTCACCACAGCCCCGGACCTCGTCAGGGCCGGAGCCGACGTCCTTGTGGCCGGGAGCTACGTCTTCAATGCGCCCGACCCCCTGCAGGCCATCGTCAACCTTGCCAACACCAAAGCGTCCTGAACATGGATGAGATACTGGACGAAATAGCCGGGATACGCATCGAGGAGTATGACTATCCCCTCCCCGACAGCCGCATAGCCTCTCACCCCCTGGCCGAGCGCGACAGATGCCGGCTCCTTGTGCGCCGGGCCGACGGATGTCTCGAGGACGCGCGCTTCGACGCCCTGCCGGACCTGCTCCCCTCAGACGCCATGCTCGTGTGCAACAACACACGCGTCATCAATGCCCGCCTGCGCTTCCGCAAGGGGGCCGACGCCTCGGGCGCACTCATAGAGATATTCTGCCTCGAGCCTGTCTCGCCCGCCGACTATGCCGTCAGCTTCGCCTCGTCAGGGCCATGCTCGTGGCTCTGTTTCGTCGGCAACAGCAAGAGGTGGAAGGAGGGCCCGCTAAGGGCCGACATCACCGTGGACGGCCTCGCTGTGGCCCTGACGGCCACGCGTGTCGAGCGCAGGGGCAATGCCTCTGTCGTAGAGTTTGCGTGGGACAATCCCTCGGTCTCCTTCAGCTCCATCATCGCCACCATCGGCGAGATACCCATACCCCCCTACCTCAACCGTCCTACCGAGAAGAGCGACTCTACAGACTATCAGACACTCTTCTCTCACATAGACGGTTCTGTGGCCGCGCCCACCGCCGGGCTCCACTTCACGCCCCGTGTGCTCGAGGAGACAGAGCGCCGCGGCATCCCCCGCCGCGAGCTGACGCTCCACGTCGGCGCCGGCACATTCCAGCCCGTCAAGAGCGACACCATCGGCGGACACGAGATGCACTCTGAGTTCATCTCTGTCTCGCGCGCCCTCATCGAGGAGCTCGCCTCCACAGACCGCCGCGTCGTGGCCGTGGGCACCACCTCTGTGCGCACGCTCGAGAGCATCTACCACCTCGGCTGCATGGCCTCGCAGGGGCTCGACATCTCTGTCTTGCCCCAGTGGTATCCCTACTCGCCCACCCATCCCTCGCTGAGCCTCTCAGAGGCCATGCAGGCCCTGCTCGGAGCCTTCGAGGGCGAGGATTTCGTGGCCTCCACACGCCTCATGATAGCCCCCGGCTACCGCTACCGCGTGGTCAGGGGGATGGTGACCAACTTCCACCAGCCCCGCTCCACCCTGCTGCTGCTCGTGTCGGCCTTCATAGGCGACCGTCCCGGGTGGAGAGAGATGTACAGCCACGCCCTCGCGGGCGACTACCGCTTCCTCTCCTACGGCGACGCCTGCCTGCTGCTGTAAGAGGCACATCCCCCATAGGGGCAATACACAATCTATCCGAGGGCCTGAGGCCCCTCTTCATGTCCGTCCCCCCACTCCGCGCCACCGACGCGGAGTGGGGGGATGGACGCAACAAACCAACGGCGTAGCCGTTGAATATCCCAAAGCCCCACGATTTTTCGTGGGGCTTTGGGATAACAAGATGACAATCAACAGCGGAGCGGTTGCATCATATCATTGAGATGCAACCGCTCCGTGATTTTTATGTAGTATTGGGGGATTTCAATTCCCCGTCAGCAGGCCGTCTTCGAATCTGAGGTAGCGGCCGCTGTCGTAGCTCCATACCTCGCGGAGGAAGCTGCCGTTGTGGCCTCTTATCACCTCCTTGGGGGCGCCCAAAGCCAGGCGGCACTCGAGGGTAGACATTCCCGGCTCGACGCGCCCGAGGGTTATCAGCTCCCAGTGTTCGTCGATTATTGTGGGGTATTTAAGCCTCGGGTCTGAGAGCGAAAAGAGGTCCGGGAATGTCCTCGGGGCTGTGTCCTTGGCTCCGGGGTGCATGAAGATGCGTCCCTCTGTCCCCCTGTCGTCGGTAAAGGACACCTTGAGCGGGAACAGCAGGTTGCCCGGCGAGACCGAGTCGACCCTCACAGCCACAAACTTGCGTCCCTTGACGGGGGTGTCGTCGTCGTCGCGCCATACGGCTGAGAGGATATAGAATCTCTTGCCCCGCAAGACCTTGTCCACCTCCACGGCCACCTCGGGCTGTAGAGTGAACGGCACCGACAGCGGCCCGGACGAGCGCAGCGACGCCTCGGGACGGTTGATGCGGTAGAGATATTCGCGCCCGGCGCCCGGCGATTCGAACACGAGGTCTGTGACGCCCGTGCCCGTGATGCCGGCCGACTCTCTCGACCCGCGGTAGAGGATGGTCTTGCCGTCAAGGGCGGCGCCCTCCTCGGGCGAGATGTCGAAGATGAGGGCTATGCGCGGGTCGGTGACAAGAAAGCGCTTGCCGGGGCGCCATTCGGCCAGAGGCGCGTCGCCATACCGGGCCAGCAGGGTGTCCTCGCGGGTGACGGGGGGCACCTCCTTGCGCACCTCGGCGCTGGTGATGGGCGGCGTAGACTCAACGCCTGTGAAGAAGCACCCCTGCATCCCCAAGGCTATGGGGAGCAGGAGCATTGGTCCCGGACGTCTGAGGAGAGAACGCAGCATGGCTTTCTGTCTGGATGCTTGGACGTCACTCAGAGAACCTGGGCTCGATGCCGAGGTTGTGGAACATGAACGAGTATATGTCGGCATACTCGTCTATCACCTTGGCCACAGGCTTGCCTGCGCCGTGTCCGGCCTTCGAGTCGATGCGTATCAGCTTGGGCGCGTCGCCGGTGTCGGCGGCCTGGAGCGCGGCGGCATACTTGAAGGAGTGGGCGGGCACCACGCGGTCGTCATGGTCGGCTGTGGTCACCATGATGGCAGGGTAGGGGGTGCCGTCGTTGCGGATGGTGTGCAGGGGCGAGTAGCCGAGCAGATACCTGGCCATCTCGGGCGAGTCGGCCGACGTGCCGTAGTCCGAGGCCCAGTTCCATCCGATGGTGAAGAGGTGGTAGCGCATCATGTCCATTACGCCCACGCGGGGGAAGGCCACCTTGAAGAGGTCGGGGCGCATATTGACGGTGGCGCCCACGAGGAGGCCGCCGTTGCTGCCGCCCTCGATGGTTATCAGTTCGGGGTTGGTATAGTTCTCCTTGACGAGATATTCGGCCGCGGCTATGAAGTCGTTGAAGACGTTGAGCTTGTTCTGCTTGGTGCCGGCCTGGTGCCACTCCTCGCCATACTCCGAGCCGCCGCGCAGGTTGGCCTGGGCGTAGATGACGCCGTTGTCGAGCATGAACATACGGTAGGGCGAGAACGAGGGGGTCAGCGATACATTGAAGCCGCCGTAGCCGTAGAGATAGACGGGGTTCTTGCCGTCGCGCTTGAGGCCCTTCTTATAGGTGAGGAACATGGGTATCTCCGTGCCGTCGGCCGAGGGATAGAACACCTGTTCGGTGACATACTCAGAGAGGTCGACGCCCTTGACCTCGGGCGAGAATATCTCGGCAGACTCGCCGGTGGCGGGATTGTAGGAGTAGAGGACCGACGGAGAGGTGAACGAGGTGAAGGCATAGAAGACATCCTCGGGGTGCTTGCGGTCTATCGAGAGGCCTACCGAGCCGTAGCCGGGGAGCTTGACGTCGCTCTTCTTCTTGCCGTCCATGGAGTGGATCTCGACCTGCGATGCGGCGTCCTTCTCGTATGTCAGCCAGAGGTCGTCGCCGCTGAAGGCCGCGCCTGTCAGCACGCCCTCGGCCTCGGGTATCAGCTCCTTCCAGCTGTCGCGGCCGGGACGGGCGAGGTCGGCGGTCATTATGCGGCCCTTGGGCGCGCCATAGGTGGTGAAGATATATATCTTGTTGTCTATCACGTCTATGACAGAGGTGTTGTAGTCCTGGTCGGGGGCCATGTCGGTCCATACGCCGTCGCGGCGCACCTTGACAGCCTCGCCGATGCCCTCGCCGCCGATGTAGACAAAGGTGACGGGCTGGCTCTCGGCCACCTGTGCGGTGTGGAAGTGGAGCGGAGCCTTGGGGTCGCTGAAGACGATGGTGTCGTCGGCCTGCGGAGTGCCGAGCTTATGATAGTAGACAGTGTGGTTCTCGTTGGCCTGCGAGTTCTCCTTGCCGGCCTCGGGGCGGGGATAGGCGCTGTAGTAGAATCCGTCGCCGTCCCAGGCCGCGCCGGTGAACTTGGCCCACTCTATGTGGTCTTCCGTCAGCTTGCCGGTGGCTGTCTCCATCACATATATCTCTGTCCAGTCCGAGCCTGAGCGCGAGATGGTGTATGCGGTGTACTTGCCGTCTTTCGACTGCGATATGCCTGTGAGGGCCACTGTGCCGTCGTCGCTCAGTGTGTTGGGGTCGAGGAACACCTCGCGGCCCTCGCCCTTGGGGTTGTCGGCGCGATAGATGACGCTTTGGTTGCGCAGGCCGTCGTTCTCAGAGAAGTACCACCGGCCGTCGTTCCCCTTCCAGGGCAGGCCGCGCTTCACATAGTCGCTCAGGGCTGTGAGGCTCTCGCGTATCTTGCCGCGGTAGGGAATCTGCGAGAGATACTTCTGTGTGAGGGCGTTCTCGGCCTCGACCCACGCGGCTGTCACGGCCGAGGTGTCGTTCTCGAGGGGGCGGTAGGGGTCGGCTACCTCCATCCCGAAGATGGTGTCTACGGTGTTGTCCTTGGGCGCCTCGGGATAGTCGAGGCGGGCGGTCTTGCCTGTGCATCCCGCAAGTGTGGCTGTCAGCATGATGGATCCGAGTGTCAGGAGATGGGTTTTGCGCATCGCTTGGCTTGAATTTTCGTGGTGATATGGTCTATTAATAGTGCAAAGATAGCAAAAATAGAGCGTAAATCAGCCATTTCGGCCACTGTTTTGGGTTTATCTTTAGGTTATTTAGGATTTCCGTACTCGAAAACCCATTCTCAATTCTCAAATTTAAATTCTCCATTCTCAATTATCAATTCGCAATTGCGCGGGGGTCGGATTTTTTTTGTAACTTTGCACGTTAATATACACTTTTCGGAACACAGTAACACCATCAAACTCTCTCTCATCACCGACATATAAGCCATGCCAACTGAAAAAGAAATAGTTCTGTCGGGCATACGTGCCACCGGCAATCTCCATCTGGGCAACTACTACGGCGCCCTCCGCAACTTTGTGAAAATGCAGGAAGACTATGACTGCAACTACTTCATAGCCGACCTCCACGCCCTCACCACCACCCCCGACCCCAAGATGCTCCACGAGAATGTGCGCAACATCCTGGCCGAGTATCTGGCCGCAGGCGTCGACCCCGACAAGGCCACCATCTTCGTGCAGAGCGATGTCCCCGAGGTGTCGGAGATGTACCTTCTTCTCAATATGCACGTGGGCATCGGCGAACTGCTCCGCACGGCCTCGTTCAAAGACAAGGCGCGCAAGCAGCTCGGCCTCAACCCCAACGACGAGTCGGAGGATATCGAGCGCCAGATAGTAGGAAGCGACTCGAACAAGCGCGTCAACGCCGGCCTGCTCACCTACCCCACCCTCATGGCTGTGGACATCCTGATACAGAAGGCCCGCAAGGTGCCCGTGGGCAAGGACCAGGAGCAGCACCTTGAGCTGACACGCCGTTTTGCCCGCCGCTTCAACTCGTTCTACAACGTCGACCTCTTCCCCGAGCCCGAGAACTTCAACTTCGGCTCGGCGTCGGTCAAGGTGCCCGGCCTCGACGGCTCGGGCAAGATGGGCAAGAGCGAGGGCAACTGCATCTATCTGGTGGACGACGAGAAGGTGCTCCGCAAGAAGGTGATGCGCGCCGTCACAGACCAGGGTCCCCAGGAGCCCGGCAGCCCCATATCCGAGCCCGTGGAGAACCTGCTGACACTCATGGCGCTGACCTCGGGCCCCGAGGTGGTACAGCAGTACCGCGACGCCTATGCCGACTGTTCCATCCGCTACGGCGACCTCAAGAAACAGCTCGCCGAGGATATCCTCAAGGTCACCACGCCCATCCGCGAGCGCTACCTTGACATCCGCAGCGACGACGAGTATCTGGCCAAGGTGGTGCGCCAGGGCGCCGAGAAGGCCCGCGAGCGCGCCTCGCGTACCCTCGAGGAGGTGCGCAAGGCCATGGGCATCATAAAGTTCTATTGACACATCTCTCTCCCCGACGATGAAAAAGTACAACCTCTACAACAACCTTCTGGGCTGGGTGTGCTTCGTGGTGGCGGCCGTCACCTATATGCTCACCCTCGAGCCCACAGCCAGTTTCTGGGACTGCCCGGAGTTTATCTCACAGGGCTACAAGCTCGAGGTGGGCCACCCGCCGGGCAACCCCATCTTCATGCTCGCGGCCCGCTTCATGGTCAACTTTGCCTTCGGCGACGTCACCAAGGTGGCCCTCATGGTCAACGCCATGTCGGCCCTGCTCTCTGCGGGCACCATCCTGCTTCTGTTCTGGACCGTCACCCATCTGGTCAAGAAGCTCACCGTCAAGGATGACGCAACGGAGATATCGCCCGTCAAGATGATTGTCATCTTCGCCTCAGGCCTCTGCGGCGCCCTTGCCTACACCTGGAGCGACACATTCTGGTTCTCGGCTGTCGAGGGCGAGGTGTATGCTTTCTCGTCGTTCTGCACGGCCCTCGTCTTCTGGCTCATCCTCAAGTGGGAAAACCGTGCCTCCGAAAACCACAGCGACAGATACCTGATACTGATAGCCTACGTCATAGGCATCTCCATCGCCGTCCACTTGCTCAACCTGCTCTGTATCCCCGCCATAGGCCTGGTGATATACTACCGCCTCTGCAAGCGGCCCGACGCCAAGGGCTCAATGATAGCCCTCGCGGCCTCGGCCGTCGTCGTGGGCCTCATCCTCTACGGCCTGGTCCCCGGATTCATCGAGGTGGCCCAGGACTTTGAGATTTTCTTTGTCAACACCGTCGGCCTCCCCTACAACTGGGGTGTGCTGATATACGCCCTGCTGACCGTCGCCACATTCATCTGGTCTATCTCCGAGCTCTACCGCCAGCGCTCGGCCAAGGCCATACGCTGGAGCGTCCTGCTCAGCATCCTGCTCTCGGGCATCCCCTTCATCGGCGATTCGTTGATTATACCCGTGGTGATTCTCGCCGCCGCGGCCGGGTATCTCTGGTTTGTCCCGAAGCTCCCTGTACGCATCCTCAACCTCGTGGTGACAGGCATCTTTGTCATCTTTATCGGCTACTCGAGCTATGCACTCCTGCTGATACGCTCGTCGGCCAATCCTCCGATGAACCAGAATGCGCCCGACAACGTCTTTGCCCTCGGCTCGTATCTCAACCGCGAGCAGTATGGCGAGCGACCCCTCTTCTACGGCCAGACCAACAACTCGGGCGTGGTCTACCAGGTGAACCGCGACGGCACCACAAAGCCTATCTACGACGAGGGCAAGGCCCAGTATTCCAAGGCTGTGAAGGCTTCGCCCGACGACCCCGACCGCTATGAGGTGACAGGATACAAGAAGGAATACATGATGAACCCCGAGCTCAACATGGTCTTCCCCCGCATATACTCGGGTGCCCACACGGGCCAGTATTCAGACTGGATAGGCGGCCTCCGCGGCAAGCCTGTCCGCGCCACCCAGTATGTCGACGAGGATGGCAACGTGCTCCAGTACACAGACCGCATCAAGCCCACCCAGGCCGAGAGCATGAGGTTCATGCTCGTCTACCAGCTCAACCATATGTACTGGCGCTACTTCATGTGGAACTTTGCCGGACGCCAGAACGACATCCAGGGCAACGGCGAGGTGAACCACGGCAACTGGATTTCGGGAATACCCTTCATTGACAATCCCCGCCTTGGCGACCAGAGCCTCCTCCCCTACGACGAGGGCCGAGGCAATCCCGGCCACAACGTCTTCTATATGCTGCCTCTCCTGCTCGGCCTCGCCGGCCTCCTCTGGCAGGCATTTGTCTCGCGCAGGGGCATAGAGCAGTTCTGGGTGGTCTTCTTCCTCTTCTTCATGACCGGCATAGCCATCGTGCTCTACCTCAACCAGACCCCCGGCCAGGTGCGCGAGCGCGACTACGCCTTCGCAGGCTCGTTCTACGCCTACGCCATATGGATAGGCATCGGTGTGGCCGCCCTCTGGAACATTGCTGTCCAGGCCATGACACCTGTCTCTTATACTCATCTGACGCTGCCGCCGCTCTTACGCGAGTAGAGCTCGGTGGTCGCCGTATCATTAAAAAAAAGCGGGGGGGGGGGGGGGGGGGGGGG
>JAIDJD010000096.1 GCA_029052375.1 Duncaniella sp.
ATAGTCATCGGCTTCCTCCTCATGGCCGGCGGCGCTACAGGATGGGAAGAATTCAACCCCGACATCTTCTCGACACGCCGCATAGTGGTAGGCCCGCTCATCTCATTCCTCGGATTCATATTCATGGGCTTTGCCATCATGTACAACCCCAAGAAAAAGAAATCTGAACCAAACGAAGAATAAATGACCTGGTTAGACGCACTCATCCTCGGCATTGTCCAAGGCCTCGCCGAGTATCTCCCCATCTCGAGCAGCGGGCATCTCGAAATCTTCCGCGACATCCTCGGGCTCCAGCTCTCGGGCGCCGACGCACTCGAGTTTGACGTAGCCCTCCACGTGGCCACAGTCCTCTCCACCATCGTGGTGCTCTGGCGCGAATTCCTGCCCCTCTGCGTGTCGTTCCTCACCTTCCGCCGCGACGACAACTTCTATTACGTCTGCAAGATACTCCTCTCCTGCATCCCCGTGGCCATCGTCGGCCTCTGCTTCAAAGACTTTGTCGAGAGCTTCTTCGGAGGCGGTCTCACAGTCGTGGGCATCTGCCTGCTCGTCACAGCGGCGCTCCTCTCCTTTGCCTACTACTTCCGCAACCCCGAGCGCGAGGCACGCCACAAGGAGACCGGACGCGACATCACGTGGCTCGACGCCTTCATCATCGGATGCGCCCAGGCCGTGGCCGTTCTCCCCGGCCTCTCGCGCTCCGGCACGACGATAGCCACAGGCCTCCTGCTCGGCGACAAGCGCGCCAAGATGGCCCAGGTCTCATTCTTCATGGTCATCATCCCCATCCTCGGCGAGGCCCTGCTCGGCGTCAAGGACATCGTCACGGGCGACGGCGGAGCCATGGCTGTGGGCGCCCTGCCCCTTGCCGTCGGCTTTTTCGCATCCTTCATCGTCGGGTGCATGGCCTGCAAGTGGATGATAGAGATAGTCAAGAAGGGCAAGCTGATATGGTTTGCCGCATACTGCCTTGCCGCAGGCATACTCTGCATAGTCTGGTGAATATGACGTTCGACTTCTTAGGTGGGGAAACCCTCTGCATAGACAAGCCTCTGGAGTGGACCTCGTTCGACGTGGTCAAGCGCCTGCGCGGCGTCATCCAGCACCGCCTTCACCTCAAGAAGCTCAAGGTAGGCCATGCCGGGACGCTCGACCCCCTGGCCACCGGAGTGATGATTGTGGTCACAGGCCGTTCCACCAAGCTGATAGAGAGCCTACAGGCCGGCGTCAAGGAGTATGTGGCCACGCTGAGGCTCGGCGCCACCACCCCGAGCTTTGACCTCGAGACCGAGGTGGACGCCACGTATCCCACCGCCCACATCACACGCGAAATGGCAGAGGAGACCCTCGCCAAGTTTCGCGGACGCATCGAGCAGGTGCCCCCAAAGTACTCAGCCTGCAAGGTAGACGGCACCCGCGCATACGACCTCGCCCGCAAGGGCAAGGAGGTTGAGCTGAAGCCCAAGGTGCTCGTGATAGACGAGATTGAGCTCCTCGGCTTCGACCCGGAGACCCCCGGGCTCACCATCAGGGTGGTGTGCTCCAAAGGCACATACATCCGCGCCCTGGCCCGCGACATCGGCCTGGCCCTCGGCTCAGGAGCCCACCTCACAGCCCTGAGGCGCACCCGCGTCGGCGACGTAACCCTCTCGGACTGCCTCGACATAGAGAGGGCCGTAGAGCTGATACGCAACGCCGAGCTGATCCTGCCCGAAGACAACCGGGACAACACCGCACAGAACCAAGCGACGGAATCCAAACTGTAAACCAGAAGCCGCAAGGCCCCAAACCCTAAACTGCCCGCAGGGCACAAAATCGAAATGAAACTCTCACAATTCAAATTCAAACTCCCTGAAAACCTCAT
>JAIDJD010000097.1 GCA_029052375.1 Duncaniella sp.
CCCCCACGTCACTAACGAAGGTATCCGCGCACGTGAGGTGAGACTCGTAGGCGACAACGTCGAGGCCGGCATCTACTCCATACAGGAGGCACTCCGAATGGCTCAGGAACAGGAGCTCGACCTCGTGGAGATATCTCCCACCGCCGAGCCCCCCGTATGCAAGATTCTTGACTATCAGAAGTTCCTCTACCAGCAGAAGAAGCGCCAGAAGGAGCAGAAGGCCAAGTCTACCAAGGTAGTGGTGAAGGAAATCCGTTTCGGACCCCAGACCGACGACCACGACTACAACTTCAAGCTCAAGCACGCCGTAGGCTTCCTCCAGGAGGGCGCCAAGGTCAAGGCATACGTCTTCTTCAAAGGCCGCTCGATTCTCTTCAAGGAACAGGGCGAGGTGCTCCTCCTCCGTTTCGCCAACGACCTCGAAGAGTACGGCAAGGTAGACCAGATGCCCCTGCTCGAAGGCAAGCGCATGACCATCATGCTCTCGCCCAAGAAGAAGTAAGACTCCGCCGGACTCCACAGACAGAACAAAACCAATCGGGGGCCCCGCGCCGGGCTGTTGACTGATCGCCCGGCCGGGCCTCGACCCCCGGTCATATTCACTTATTCACAATATCACCAAATGCCCAAGATTAAGACTAACTCCGGTGCCAAAAAGAGGTTCGCCCTTACCGGATCAGGAAAAATCAAGAGAAAACACGCTTTCAAGAGCCACATCCTCACCAAGAAGACCAAGAAGCAGAAGCGCAACCTCACCCACTTCGGTCTCGTAAGCCGTCAGGACACCAAGGCTGTCAAGGAGCTCCTCGCCATCAAGTAAGATAGCGTCCCCAAGACCAGACCTACAACAAAGCTCAACAAAAGCCCCGTTTTCACTTGACTTCGTATCCCCGCCCCGGCGGAGATCAGCTAAGTGATTCGAATTCAAAAGTCTAACCGAATGGTTCAGCCCCAAGAGCCGTGAGCCCCGAAGGCCCGGCCGCTGACATTCAAAACCGTTTTTCAAAACAATGCCAAGATCAGTAAATCACGTAGCTTCAAGAGCTCGTCGCAAGAAAATCCTCAAACTCACCCGCGGTTACTTCGGCTGCCGCCGCAACGTCTGGACCGTAGCCAAGAACACCTGGGAGAAGGGTCTCACCTACGCCTACCGCGACCGCAAGGACAAGAAGCGCAACTTCCGCGCTCTCTGGATTCAGCGTATCAACGCCGCCGCTCGCCTCGAGGACCTCAGC
>JAIDJD010000098.1 GCA_029052375.1 Duncaniella sp.
GGCCAAGCCTGACTGCGGGACAGCAAGGCCGCCCATCCACATCTGCTACATTGCCACCTCCGGAGACAGACGCGCTACACGACATCCGGCATCAAGGCCTAACACTGACATCGCCAAGGCCATGCAACCTGAATATACCGAAAAATCGCTACCTTTGCAGTATGCTAAGTATTACAAGATGCGGAAGCAAAGATTATGAAAAGCTCTCAGAGATATGGGAGCGCTCGGTCCGCGCCACCCACAGCTTCCTTACAGAACAGTCTATCCGGGAAATCAGAGCGGCCCTGATACCCGACTACTTCCCCAACGTCGAGCTGTGGGCGGCAGTCTCGGACGGTGTCGCCAAAGGATTCATCGGTCTCTCTGAAGACAAAATTGAGATGCTGTTCGTAGACAGCGACAGCCTCGGCAAAGGCATCGGGACACTCCTCACCGAATTTGCCATGCGCAATGGAGCCGTCAAAGTGGACGTGAACGAACAGAACCCCTCGGCCTTGGGATTCTATATCTCAAGAGGTTTCAGCATCACCAGCCGCGACGCTACAGACGACGCCGGCAGACCATATCCCATACTGCACCTGACAGCACAATCTGCCTCGACAGAATGAAGACAGCAAGGCCGCGACCAGACACGGCAGGATATCTCGGCCTCCCGCAACAATAAATCAGAGAAAACCGAACAGCTTTTGGCCAAAGGGTATGAAACCTCGCGATTTATGCGTAACTTTGCAACAGGAATGGAACGCCGCCACACAAAGCTCTGATAAAACCCACCCACAACTGAAATCATACCTATGGAATGCATGGAACGCCCCGACCGCACTGAAGACCTCGCAGGAGAACAGCCTCGGCCAACAAAAAGCCAGCTTGGCCGGCGTACACCGACACGCCGCGGGACATACGTCAACACCGCAATAGCGCCCGGAGCCGCCATCGTCCACAAATACTGAAAAGGGCACCCACAGAAGCACCTCAACCGCTGACAGAAATGAAACACCTCCTGACAATACTGGCCTCCGCGGCCCTGTTGATAGGCATCCTCATATTGGCCAACGGAAGATACAAGACACAGTCGGAAACCAAAGCCATCGCAAGGCTCGACGAGGACACGGCCAACGCCGTCAGGCCGGACAAAAACCCGGACGAAGCCTTCGCCCGGTGGGACGGCCTCGTATATATGCTCGAGTTCGGCAACGAGTATATCGACAATTCTATGAACGGCCCGGCCATCAAAGCCTACAGAGGAGACTATTGCGTAGACTCGTGCATCATACAGGGTGTCTACAACTCCATAAAGGCCGAGCACGGTAACTGCATGATAGTCACCGGCATAGACACCGTGAGATTCAACCTCACATATATGCCCAAGATTCTGGACCTTAGATACGTGTCGGCCTTGCCAGAAGCAGATACACTGACGTTCTACAAAACATTCTGCATCAACGACGAGTCGTTCGACTGCTCATACTCCGCAGAGACCGCGCTTCTCCCCGGGACACCCCAAGGCATACTGCAATATATAGACAGCCTCCTGCTCGAACACACCAACAGCTTCGGCCTTGACTTCCAGACTCCCGCGGCCGCCTACCGAGGCGACAAGACCGACATCAAGGCGATGATAGAACACTACTACGGGCAGTTCAGAGAAGGCTATGCCGCCTCTTGCCAGGATGACACCGACAGCCAGGCCCCCGTCAGAGGCCCGGCATACCACTATTTCTTCTCTGCAAAACCAGTATGGCAAAGCAAGGACAAGCGCCTGGTGACATACCAGTTCTACGACTACGGCTACACGATGGGCTCGGCCCACGGAGGCATGGAAGAATACTTCGCCACATTCGATGCTGAGACAGGACGCCGTCTCCACATCCGAGACATCATATCGCCAAAAGGCTTCAGAAAGTGCATCAGCCTGCTCGAATCCCAGCTCACCGGCTACAAAAAGTCACAGATGGAATATGAGGGCATATGCCAGGCCGAGCTCGACGACTACTACCACGAGATGCCGGCCCCTGAAGACTACACGCTCCGAGAAATCTTCGAACACCACCTCTACCCTATCCCCGCACTCACAAGACACGGGATAGTCTTCTCATACCAACCATACGAAAAAGGCTCCTTTGCC
>JAIDJD010000099.1 GCA_029052375.1 Duncaniella sp.
ACACCGAGATCTACACGCGTAAGATCGTCGGCAGCTTTAGATTTGTATAAGATTCAGGCCCTCAGCCAGAAAGCCTATCAGGAGGTGCGCAGGCTCACGGCGTGGTACAACGACTCGATGGCCGCCGGCAAGTGGCGCCGCAGCATGGATATGCGTCCCAGAGACCTCCCCTTCGGCTCGCCCCCCCTCCTCCCCGTGATGCTCACCGACGCCGAGACCGAGCGCCTGGGCGTACGCTCGGGAGAGAGACACCCCGTAGACCGCGAGGGCGCCATTGTCCTCAATGCCTCAGACTTCACAGCCTCTGAGGGACGTCACCGCGCCGTGGATATGCTCGGCCACAGCATGAAGGCCGTGGCGCTCGGCAAAGGCTCGTCGCTCACATACACCATCAGCCTCGCCAATCCCGTCGACGGTGTCCTCCGCATAGCCATGATACCCACCCAGCCCAACGACGGCGGCGACCTGCGCTATTCGGTCAGCATAGACGGCGGCGACCCCGTGGTGTTCTCGCTCAAGGAGCCATTCCGCTCCGAGGGATGGAAACAGAATGTCCTGCGAGGCCAGGCTCTGAGGTCGGTGGCCGTGAAGCTTGACAGAGGCGCCCACACCGTCACCGTCACGGCGCTCGACCCGCATATCGTGGCAGACCAGCTGATGATAGACCCCGACCCCTCGAGAAGATTCTACCTCTTCCCACTCTGACCACGCCAGAGACGGCTGTATTACAGATTTTTTACAATTAAGGATAATTAACAGCTGATATGTCGGATTTTATAGCTATATTTGTAATAGCTTTACTATTCGTTTCTTAAGCTGTCCATACCTTAAAGACATAAAAACCGTACATACAGACCTAATCTGTCATGAAACAAATCTATAGCCTTGCAGCGATACTTTTGTTCTCTGTTGTCGCCGTCTGTGGCAAGACGGTGCCGGGAGGGAATCTGAACTCACAGCCCTCGGCCAAGGAGATACTGAGACGGCTTGACTCCATGCTTGACAGAAGCGGCTCCTATACCGCCGTATTTCAGGCAAGGAGAGACTCGCTCGCCGCGCTCGCCACGGCCGAGACAGACACCGCCAGGCTTGCTGACCTCAACAAGCAGATTGGCCTGACAGACTCAAAGCTCAACGCAGACTCGGCCATAGTGTCCTTCTCCAGGGCCATGAAACTCTACAAGGCTCTCGGCGACAGCGTCATGGTCCAGAGAGTGGCCATACGCCGCGCCGAAGAGCACATCAACAGCGGCGACACACCCCTCGGGCTGAAGATGCTTGCCACAGAGGAAGAGGCAGGCGTATATCCTGAAAACGAAGTGTTGTTCTACTCGACGTGTGCCCGCAACTACATCAAGATAGGAGCATTGCTCAACTCCACGGAAGAGAATGCCAAACTGGCCGAGGGAGAGAGGTATTCCCGCAAATGCGAAGATCTGGTGCCGCAGAAGAGCCCAGACCAATATTTTGCCGTCGCCCTCATCTACATGGCCCGAAAGAAACCCCACATGATGGCGTCGGTGCTGCACGACGCGCTCGAAAACCTCCACCCGGACGACTACTATTTCTGCATCACCAGCGTGATGCTCGGCGAGTATTACTGGTCTATCAAGAACTACGACGCGGCCATAGCCAACTATGCCATGTCGGCCATGGCCAATATCAAAGAATGCAACATCTCTGAAGTGGCCCTGCTGAGGCTCGGAGAGATGCTATACGAGATAGGAGACAAGCACCGCGCATACAGATATCTCGGCAATTCGCTCGAGACAGCCATCAACGGCAACGAGAAATTCAACCTCATGCGCATAAACAGCGCGTACACCGAGGTGAACAGGGCCCTCGACAACAACCAGTACCAGTGGGTCTACCTCGTTCTCGCCTTCCTTGCCGCGGCCATACTCTTCGTCATCATCCTGCTCAAGATGATGGCCTCCAAGCGCACACAGGT